>DATMVI010000617.1:0-34648 GCA_035563275.1 Pyrinomonadaceae bacterium | reverse complement strand
GCCGACACCTCAAACCTTTAGAAGTGGATGTCTAGAAGGGAATGTCGTCGTCTTCGATTTCGCCCCCGCCGCCTCCGCCCTGCGGCGGTCGGCCTTGCGGCTCGGAGCGCGGGGCGCCGCCCTGCGCTTCGTCGCCGCGGCCGCCGATGAATTGCATGTCGGTCGCGTGGACTTCGAGCGTGTAGCGCTGCTTGCCGTCGCGGTCGCTCCATTCCTCTATGCGGAGGCGCCCTTCGATGTAGACCGGCCGGCCTTTGGTGAGGTATTGCGAGGCGGTCTCGGCCTGACGCCCCCAGAGGGTCACGCGAAACCAAGTGGTCTGATCCTGAAACTCCCCGCTCTTATCCTTCCGCCTCTCGTTCGTTGCCATCGTAAAAGAACAGACCGGGGTGCCCTGCGGCGTGTAGCGCAGTTCCGGGTCGCGCCCGAGGTTCCCGACGAGTATGACCTTGTTGAAAGACATTCGGAGAGTCCTTTCGAGAGACGGCGTGTAGGCAAGACGGGGTAATACTACATTTGCGCGGGGGTTCGGTCAAGAATAGTATTAGACGGGCGGGCGCGGGGTCTCGGGTTGAGACTCGGGTTTAAAAGAAGCGTCTTAATTGAGAGAGTGTTATATGTTGAAGTTCATTAACATCATCAACTTGGCCGTCATCCACAGACTGAAAGTCGAGCTGCATCCCGGCCTCTGTCTCCTGACCGGCGAGACTGGGGCCGGCAAGTCGATCATCGTGGACGCGCTCGGCCTTTTGCTCGGGCGCCGGGGGGGGGCGGAGCTGGTCCGCACGGACGCGGAGATGGCCGTGGTCGAAGGCGTCTTCGACCCGCGCGGGGAGGTCAGGCGGCAACTCGGGGAGCTTCTGGACGGCGTCGGCGTCAGACTGGGCGGGGCGGATGAGTTGATCATCCGTAAGGAACTGCACTTCAGCGGACGCGGGCGGATTTTCGTCAACGACCAGAGGGTGACGGCGGCCACTTTGAAGCTGCTTCAACCGCTCCTTTTGGAGATACAGGGGCAGGGCGAGCAGTACGCGCTCGCCTCGGCTCACAACCAGCTTGAGCTTCTGGACATGTACGCGGGGTGTCAGGAGCTTCGGCAGACGACCGCGCGTGCCTACGCCGCGTGGCGGGAGGCTTCCGGGGCGCTGCGGGAGTTGCGCGAGAGGGTGTCTGAGCGCGACCGGATGGGTGACTTCCTGCGCTACCAACTCGCCGAGATCGAAAAGCTGGACCCGCGCCCCGGGGAGGACGAACTGCTCACGTCCGAAAGAAATCTGCTCACGCATGCGGAGAGGGCGCTGGGGCTGTCCTCTTCGAGCCACTTCGATTTATACGAGAGTGACGAGAGCGTGCTGGCCCGTCTGGCTTCAATCAGGAAGAGGATTCTGGAGCTGTCGGCGATTGACGCGCGGGTAGAGGGCTGGGCCGAAATGGTCGAAAGCGCCTCGGTGATTCTTTCGGAGGTGGCCGACAATTTGAGGGGCTTCGGCGGCGGCGTGGATTTCTCGCCGGAGAGGCTGGGCGAGATCGAAGAGCGACTGAATCAGCTCGAAGCCCTGAAGCGGAAATACAGGCGCGACCTCGGAGGCTTGATAGAGCTCCGCGGCGAGTTGGAGGGGCAGTTGGGCGCGCTGGCCGGAGAAGGGGAGCGGGAAGCGGAGTTGGTAGGTGAGGTGGGGCGCGCGCGGGGCGAATACCTTACGCTGGCGCGCGCACTCTCAAGGAAGCGGCACGCGGCGGCGCGCAGTCTGGAGCGGAGCGTGGAGCAGGAATTGAGGCATCTGGCGATGGAGCGCGCGCGCTTCAACGTCTCGGTCGAGACGCCTTCCGCAGAGGCGGACGGTTTTGTGGAGACGGCCCCGGAGGGGGCCGAGACGAGGGCGGAGTCGGGCTTTTTCTCGAAGGACGGAATCGACCGCGTGGAGTTTTTCCTGTCGGCCAACGTCGGCGAGAGCCCGCGCCCGCTCGGGAAAGTTGCTTCCGGCGGCGAGTTGTCAAGACTCATGCTGGCCCTGCGGACGATCTGCGGCAGCCGTGCCGGGTCTGATAACGCCGGTGGTTCGGGGGCGACATTGATTTTCGATGAGATAGATGCGGGGATCGGGGGGAAGGCCGCGGACGCCGTGGGGCAGAGGCTGAAGGGGTTGTCGAGCGCGCAGCAGGTTCTCTGCGTTACACATCAGGCGCAGATCGCGCGCTACGCCGACCACCACTATGTCGTCTCGAAGGAGGTGGACGGGGGGCGGACTTTGACGAGCGTCAGGGAGTTGGGGCGCGAGGAGCGTGTCGGCGAATTGGCACGCATGATCAGCGGCTCGAACGACGCGGAGGCCGTCAGGGGGACGGCCCGCTGGATGTTGGAGGAGGTGCCGGCCGCGGCCTCCGAGAGGCTCGTCAGGGGGCGCCGGAAGCGCGTATGAACCGACTCTCCGGCGCGCTCGATTATTCAGGCGCGCCGAGGCCCCGCGAAGACTCCGGGCCGGCAGCCGGAACCTTAAAAGTCCTCGCCTACGTGTCGCCAATTCTGTTACACTCGCCCCGCAAAGGCAGGCAGTGATGGGAAGAACCAGCGTCTATATCGAAACTTTCGGCTGTCAGATGAACGTGGCCGACACGGAGCTGGCCGCGGCGAAGCTGCGTACGGCCGGCTACGAGCTGACCGACTCGGCCGAAGGGGCCGACGTCGTCCTCTTCAACACCTGCTCCGTGCGCGCGCGCGCCGAGCAGAAGGTCTACACGCGCATCGGCGAGGTCAGGAGCCGGCGCAAAGGGGCGCAGCCTTTAATCGGGGTGATGGGCTGCGTGGCGCAGCTCGAAGGCGAGGCCATCTTCGATCAGGCCCCTCCGGTCAAACTCGTCGTGGGGACGCGCGCCACCGAGAGACTCCCCTCCCTGATCGACGGCGCGCTCAGGGAGGGGAAGCGCGCTCTGGATTTGGGAGAGCGTTCGGGGGAGATGTCTTGGGACGTTTCGCCGGTCGAGCGCCACTCCGCGCACGTCGCCTTCGTGCCCATCATAGAGGGGTGCAATAAGTTCTGCACGTACTGCATAGTCCCTTACTCCCGCGGCCGCGAGCGCAGCCGAGCGGCCGCCGAAATCCTCCGCGACGTGCGCCGGCTGGCCTCCGAAGGCTACAGCGAGATTCACCTCATCGGCCAGAACGTCAACAGTTACCGGCCGAAGGTTCAGGACGGGCTGGAAGGGTTCGAGGGGGCCACACCTTTCGCCAGACTCCTCCGCGCGGCAGCTTCCACGGGCATGCCTCGCATCAAGTTCACGACCTCTTTCCCGAGGGATTTTCACGCCGACATCGTCTCGGCCATCGACGAGCACGAAAATCTCTGCCCTTGGGTGCATCTGCCCGTACAATCCGGCAACGATCAGGTGCTCAGGGCCATGCGGAGGGGCTACAGGGCGGACGACTACCTGCGCCGCGTAGAGGCGATCAAGGGCGCCCGCAGGAGGCTCGCGCTGACGAGCGACGTGATCGTCGGCTTTCCCGGGGAGACGGCCGAGGCGTTCGAGGACACGATGCGCTTAGTCGAGCGCAGCCAGTATGATGGCCTCTACATCTTCAAGTATTCCGAGAGGCCGGGGACGCCCGCCGCCAAGCTCCCCGACGACGTTTCCGCGGAAGAGAAGACGCGGCGCTTCCTCGCCCTCGAAAAGTTGCAGAGGGGCATACAGCGCGGGATTTATTCGTCCTACGTGGGGTCGAAGGCGAGCGTCCTCGTGGAGGGCGAGAGCGCGCGCAGCGCCGAAGACCTGACCGGCCACACGGCCTGCAACAAGGTCGTTAACTTTAGAGGCCCCTCGGAGTTGAAAGGCCGCATCGTCGAAGTGAGCATCAGAGAGGCGAAGACGAACAGCCTGTACGGCGAATTGTGCGCCTGAAGCGGGGCGGGAGGAAAAGGGGGAGGCGTCTTGATGGAGATCGAGGTTAAAATCAGAGGGCTGATGATGGACCCGAGCAGCGGGACGCCCATCATCATCCTGAAGGACATCAACAGCGACACGATGCTCCCGATCTGGGTCGGGGCCTACGAGGCCAACGCCATCGCCCTCGAAATCGAGAAGATCGCCCCGCAGCGCCCGATGACGCACGACCTGCTGCGCAACCTCATCACGGAGATGGGCGCGAAAGTCCAGCGCGTGGTGATCACGGAGCTGCGCGACAACACCTTCTTCGCCGTCATCGAGATGCGCAATCAGGCCGGCGAGTCCCTGATGCTGGACGCGCGCCCCTCCGACGCCATCGCGCTCGCGCTCAGGGCCGACAGCCCCATCTACGTCAACGAGGAGGTCATACGCGCCTCGCGCAACACCGTCTCGGCCGAGGAGGAGGAGACGGGGGGCGGTTCGGAAGACGAGTGGCCCGACGTCATAGGCGAGGCCGGAGACCTGCCGATGTGAGGCCGGCCCCTCGGCCCTCCGGCGTTTCTGAGGATAAGTCCCCTTTTGAAGACCGTCATCGCCATCGCGAATCAGAAAGGCGGGGTGGGGAAGACCACCACCGCCATCAACCTCGCGGCGGCCTTCGCGCAGAGGGGCCGCCGCGTCCTCCTCGTAGACTTGGACCCGCAGGGGAACAGCTCGATCTCCTTCCTCAATCCGGACGCCGTAGACCTCTCGGCCTACGAGATGATGGTGGACGGGGCCGGCGACCTCGCCGGTTACATCTACCGCACGCCGCTCGAAGGTTTGGACATGATCCCCGCGAGGATCAGTCTGGCGAAGCTCGAAGCCAAGCTGGTCGGAGACTTCGACGCCCCTTTCCGCCTGAAGGATCGGCTCGTCCCTCTGGGGGGGAAGTACGACGTGGTGTTCATCGACACGCCCCCCACGCTGGGGCTGATCACGGTGAACGCGCTCGTCGCCGCCTCGCACGTTTTGATCCCGATCCAGCCCTCCTACTACGCGCTCGAAGGGACGGACGACCTGCTCGAAACCATCGAGAAGGTGAAGGCGCGGCCGAACCCGGATTTGCGCGTGCTGGGGGTGGTGGTGACCCTGCACGACAAGCGCACGACTCTGGCGCGGGAGGTCTACGAGCAGATACGCAACGTCTTCGGGGCGCAGATGTTCGAGACGGTGATCACGAAGAGCGTGCGTCTGGAAGAAGCGCCCGCTTACAAGGAGTCGATCTTTACCTTCGCGCCGCAGTCTTCGGGGGCGTGTGAGTACGCGAGACTTTGCGAAGAGGTGATGGGCCGTGTCTAGAAGAGGACTGCCGGCGGGCATACGCATGCGGCACGATACGCACTACGTGGAAGAGTTGGCGGGGCAGCGGCCGACCCCCATCGGCCGCCTGATCCCTCTGGAGCAGATCGACCCGAACCCCTCGCAGCCGCGGGTCGAGATCGGCGACCTGACGGAGTTGACGGCCTCCATCGCGGACAGGGGGGTTCTGGAGCCGCTTCTGGTCAAGCCGTCCGAGGCGAGCGGGCGCTGGATGATCATCGCCGGCGAAAGGCGCTGGCGTGCGGCGCGCGCGGCGGGCCTCAGGGAAGTGCCCTGCATCGAGATGGACGTGGACGAGCGGACTGTGGCCGAGATCGCTCTGATAGAGAATTTGCAGCGGAAGGATTTGACGCCTTGGGAGGAGGCCGACGGCCTTCTGGCGCTGTGCGAGCGCTACGGCTACACGCATGAGGACGTGGCGAAGAAGGTGGGGAAGAGCCGCAGCACCGTGACCGAGGCGCTCTCGATTGCCGCCCTCCCTGAAGAGATACGTGAGGAATGTCGGCGGGCCGACATCAACGTCAAGTCCACGCTCCTCCAGATCGTGCGTCAGCCCGACACGGCCTCGATGCGCCGGATGGTCACGGAGATCGCGGAGAAGGGTTTAAATAGGGACGGCGCGCGGGCCGCCCGCAGACACCAGAACGAAGGGGGGGGCGTAGCGCGCCCCTTCGTCTTCAAGCGCGTGTTGCCCTCGGAAGGGGCGACGGTCGAGGTGCGTCTCACGCACGCCGAAGCTACGAATGAAGATGTGCTCACGACCTTAAGAGTTTTAATGAAGGATTTAGAGCGAGAGACCGCGTCCGATAAGGACGGTGCGTCGGTTTAGCAGCTCAACCATTTTATTAACTTAAACGTAAAGACAGAGAGGCGGGCTGAACAGATGTTTCCAGCCCGCCTCTCTGTCCTTGTTAAGAGGGGTGTCTAACGCGCTTTCTTCTGTTCTTTGGCCCTTTTTTGAAGGGAGCGTGCCCATTTTTCTAAAGTGGGCTGGAGTGGCTTGAAGAGGCGTGTGCGGAAACTGTGCTCGTTCTCACCCCACTTCTTCATCTGCTTCTCGGTGTACGTCTTGACGGATTGCTCGAACTGCCCCTTTTTAACAGAGTGCCTGAGGGTCAGAAGGTAGTGTTGACCGATCAGAGAGAAGACGACTGCGGCTAGGTTAGTCTTCAGGGAGAGCCTTGACATCCACCTTTTATAGAAGGGGATGGAAGGCGGCATCAGAACGTCGAGGGCCACTTCGAGCCAAGCGGGCTGGGCGCCTTGCCGCGGGTGGTAGAGGCCCGGAAGGTTGGCGGTCTGTCCGGCCCGCAGGCGAGGGTCGCTGATAGTGTCGACGAGACGTATCCGTTCCAGACCCCGCAGGTGCTCGCGCGGGGTAGATTCGACGATGCGTTTGATGGTGTCAGTTAAAGTCCCCGGAAGAGTCTGTCGTGTGGAGAGGTTATCGATCTTGATCGCCATGTAAGTCCGTGAGTCCTTGTAAGTCCGTGAGTCCTTTTGCGCGTTTGGGGCCTCGTTCAAAGGCTTCATTCTACACAAAGGAATCCGGAATTAAAAAGGGGGGCGGAAGCAAAGATAACACCCTGAGTCCGATAATGAATATTATGCCACCGTATCTATCTTAACTATCATTTCACGCAGGCTTTTCGGAGTCCGCGCTGACCTCAACAGCAACCGTCCAGTAAACCGCCTTCGCCGAAGCCTTCCTTGACAGCACCCATTCGGACTGTTACATTACGCGGTCTTTTCCGGAGCTATCCGAATAGTTCTCTAAACCACCCGAAGGAGCTTTTTACGCGTTGAGCAACAATAACTTCCTCTTTACCTCAGAGTCTGTTACGGAAGGCCATCCGGATAAAATCTCAGATCAAATCTCCGACGCCGTCCTCGACGCGGTGCTCTCTCAGGACGAGACCGGGCGCGTCGCCTGCGAGACGCTGGTGACGACCGGCCTCGTCGTCATCGCAGGCGAGATCACGACCACGGCCAACGTGGATTTCCCTCACGTGGCACGTGAAACCGTTCGAGAAATTGGTTACACACGGGCCAAATACGGTTTCGATTGTGACACTTGCAGCGTTCTGACGGCCGTCGGCAAGCAGTCCCCGGACATCGCGCAGGGGGTTGATACGGGCGGGGCCGGCGATCAGGGGCTTATGTTCGGCTTCGCCTGCACGGAAACGCCCGAGCTGATGCCCATGCCGATTCAGACGGCCCACAGGCTCGCGCGCAGGCTCTCCGAGACGCGCCGCGCGCAGACGCTCCCGTACCTCCGGCCCGACGGCAAATCGCAGGTCTCCGTCGAATACCGAGACGGCAGGCCCTTCCGCATAGACTCCGTCGTCATCTCCTCGCAGCACTCCCCGGACGTCTCCGCCGAACAACTCCACGAAGAGGTCTTGAAAGAGGTCATCAAGCCCATCGTCTCCGAAGAGCTGATCGACCAGAACACGAAGTTCCACATAAACCCCACGGGCCGTTTCGTCACCGGCGGGCCGCAGGGCGACGCGGGCCTGACGGGCCGCAAGATCATCGTGGACACATACGGGGGCTACGCGCCGCACGGCGGCGGGGCCTTCTCCGGCAAAGACCCCACCAAGGTTGACCGCTCCGCGGCCTACATGGCCCGTTACATTGCGAAGAACATCGTCGCGGCCGGGCTGGCCGAGAGGTGCCTCGTGCAGCTCGCCTACGCGATAGGCGTGGCCGACCCCGTCTCCGTCCTCGTGGACACGGGCGGGACGGGGCGCGTGCCCGAGGGGCGGCTCACGGCGCTCGTCCGGGAACACTTCCCGCTCACGCCGGCCGGCATCATCAAAGAGTTGAGGCTACGCCGCCCAATCTACAGACAGACGGCCGCTTACGGACACTTCGGGCGCGACGACGAAGGCTTCACGTGGGAACAGACGGACAAGGCCGAAGTCCTTCGCGAGGCCGCGGGGGTCTGAAACTCTACCGACAGCTCTCTTAAACATCTCAGGAAAGGTTTTAGTGACCGCATGACTTCGACCAGTGTCAGCGAGTACGACGTGCGCGACCTCTCCCTTGCGGCGGACGGCCGCAAGCGCATCGAGTGGGCCGAGCGGGAGATGCCCGTCCTGCGCCTTATAAGGGAGAAGTTCGAGCAGGAAAAACCCCTCCAAGGCGTGCGGCTCATCGCCTGCGCGCACGTCACGACCGAGACGGCCAACCTCGCCCGCACGCTCCAGGCGGGCGGGGCCGAGGCCCTGATCATCGCCTCGAACCCACTCTCGACGCAGGACGACGTGGCCGCCGCGCTCGTCTCCGACTGGGGCATCCCCGTCTTCGCCGTCAAGGGCGAGAGCGTGGAGACGTACAACCGGCACGTCCGCACGGCGCTCGACTTCCGCCCGCAGATCATCATCGACGACGGCTCGGACGTGGTCGCGACGCTCCTTAAGGAGCGCGGCGCGCAGAAGGAGGAGATCATCGGGACGACCGAGGAGACGACGACCGGCATCGTGCGCCTGAAGGCCATGGAGACGGCCGGCGTCCTCCCCTTCCCCTCCATCGCCGTCAACAACGCGCAGACCAAACACTTCTTCGACAACCGCTACGGCACGGGCCAGTCCACCCTCGACGGGATCATCCGCGCCACGAACATCCTTCTGGCGGGGCGCACGGTGGTGGTGGTCGGCTTCGGCTGGTGCGGCAAGGGCGTCGCCCTGCGCGCGCGCGGGATGGGCGCGAACGTGGTCGTGACGGAGATCAACCCGATCAAGGCGGTCGAGGCCGTGATGGACGGGTTCCGCGTGATGCCCATGGCCGAGGCCGCCACGCTCGGGGATATCTTCATCACGGTGACGGGGAACCGCCACGTGATAGACGCGCAGCACTTCGCCGGCATGAAGGACGGGGCCATCGTCTGCAACAGCGGCCACTTCGATTTGGAGCTGAATCTGGTCGCCCTGCGCGAGTTGTCGGAGCCGGCCCGGACGCTCCGCCCCTTCGTCGAGGAGTACCGCCTGCGCGAGAGCGGGCGGAGGGTGATCGTCCTCGGCGAGGGCCGTCTGATTAATCTGGCTGCGGCCGAGGGGCACCCGGCCAGCGTGATGGACATGAGCTTCGCCAACCAAGCGCTGTCTGTGGAGTACCTTGTGCGGCAGAAAGGGCAACTCCAGCCGGGCGTCCACCTCCTCCCGGAAGAGGTGGACGAAGAGATCGCGCGGCTCAAACTGAAAGCCTTGGGGATCGGCATCGACACGCTGACGCCGGAGCAGACGGAATACCTTTCGAGCTGGGAGACTGGGACGTAAGGCGTCGGGCGGCTCTGTGTGGGGAACGATCAGGCCCCGGCGTGCGGGAGAGGGGCGAAGGCCACTCCCACACGCCGGGGCCTTTTTACGTTTTGGCGCGCGTCAGGAAGTATACGCCGACGGCGGCGAAGATGAAGATGGGCGACCATGCGGCGACGGCCGGGGGGAGCAGTCCGCCGCCTCCGACCTGTTGCAGGCCGCTCGTCACGCCGAGGAAGGTCAGCGCGAGGAAGACCGCGGCGCAGAGGGCCGTGACGGCGCTGCGGCGGCCGAAGGCGAGGGCGAGCGGGGCCCCCACGAGCGCCATGACGAGGGGGGAGAACGGCTCGGCGCGCTTGCGCTCGAGCGCCACGGCGAGGGTCTGCGCGTCGCGGTCGTTGCGCTTAAGCGTCTTTATGTAAGCGCTTAATTCTCGCGCGTCGAGCTCGGCTGGCTTGTTAAGCTCATACTTAAACACCTCCGGGTCCGCCACCTCCAACTCGAACGCCCCCCTTTCAGCGCGCCCCACCGCCGGCCCGCCCAACTCCAGCACCCGCGCCCCGCGCACCTCCAGCGCCTTCGTCCCGGCCGCCAGCCCGGCCTCCTCCCCCGAGACGATCCGGCGCAGGTGCACGCCCCGCTCGTCGAAGTCGAAGACCGCCGGCGCGACGAGCCTTCCCCCCCCGCCCGGCACGTACGAGTAGACCCTCCGCGTGTCGCCCGAAGCGAGCCACAGCCGCCCCGTCTGCGGCTCGCTCTGGAGCCCCCCGCCCCTTATCTGCGCCCGCAGGGCGTTCTGCCTGCGGTTGGCCCCGGGCATCAGCTTCTCCTGCACCGCCCACAGTGCCCCGCCCACGCACGCCGCGCACAGGAAGCAAGGCAGCAGGAGCCTGTAGACGCTCTGCCCGCTGGCCCACCAAGAGATGGCCTCGCTCCTGCGCGCCAGCAGCGCGAAGGTGATCAGGACGGCCAAGAGCATGCTCACAGGCGTCACGGCTACGCAGACGTACGGGAGCAGAAAGAAAAGGTAGCGTACGACGAGCGACGCGCCGGAAGCGCCCACGGCGATGAAGCGCAGCAACTCGAAGAGCGTGAAGATGAAGAAGATGGCCACAAGGGAGAGCAGAACCACGAGGAAATTCTGCGCGAGCGAAGTGATGATGCTCCGGTCGAGCAGCCCCAGCAGCCTTGTGCGCCTGCGCCCTCGCCCCACCCAGACCTTCTGCGCGCCCCTCGGCCCGACGCGGAACAGCCGCAGGGGGGCCGTGAAGTGCCTCCTGTAGGAGGCTATCAGGAACAGTCCCGCTAGGATTGAAAGCCCGAACGCCAGCCAAGCCCCCAGCACGGGGGGGACGACTCCGGCCCGCCACATCTGCTCGCCGAGAAGGGCCACAAGGTAGTAGAGCACCAACGCCGCCAAAGAGGACAGAACGCCCACCGAGCGCCCTCCCCTCCCGATCCTGAGGCCGAAACTGCCCCCCAGCAGGATGAAAGCGAGCGGGGCCAAGCTCATCGATAACCTTCTATGAAGGGCGGCCTCTGCCTGCACCCTGTCCTTATCAGACTCGACCCGCGTTCGCGCGCGTAACTCCCCCCAGTTCATCTCTTCATGTTCCGGCTCCCGCTCACGCATGCGCCGGATCAGGAGGTTGCGCGCCTGACTCAAACGCTCGTCCCTTATGCGCAGCCGCGCCGAGTGCTCTGTGGTCACGCCCGCCTCCGGCCCCTGCGCCCCCTCCGGCGGCAAAGTCGTGATGACGGCCTCCTCCAGAACCAGTTCCGTCTGCTCGCCCGAGGTGTCCAGACGCCCGCTCGCCGCCGTCACCAGACGCGCCTGCCCGCCCGGCTCCAGCCAGTGCATGAAGACGCGCCCCCACTGCCCCTTCTCCCTGTCGCCGTCGCGCACGTAGACGACCTTGCCCGGCATCCCCGTGTAGAAACTCCTCGGCTCGACCGGCGACTCCATCTTCCTCAAGGCCGCGCGCAGGGCCACCTCCGAAAGGTTGCGCGCCGCCGCAGGCGCCCACACGAACCCCACGTAGAGCGTGACCAGACACAGGCAAGCCCCGTACAGGAGGGCCGGCCAGAGCATGCGCCACGTCCCGACCCCGGCCGCGCGGATCGCCACCAACTCGCTGTCGCTCCCCAAGCGGCTGAAGCCCGTCGCCGTCCCCGTCAAAACGGACATCGGCAGAGAGAAGATGAGTATGTTCGGCAGGAGGTTGAAGACGACTTCGAGCACGAGCGACGGCGAAGCATCCGCGGCCCCTAAGACTTCCGCGAAACGCGCCGCCTGCTGCGTCAGGAGGACGGCCGTCAGGATCAGCAGCGAGAGCGCCGTGTAAGGGACGAGCGCGCCCACTATGTAGCGGTCGATCTGCCTCGGAAACATCTCTCTTAAAGCGCCCCCGGCCCCGCGCCCGGCCGCGCCTCCGCGGGGCCGGATGCGGCCGCCGCCGCGCCCTGACTCCTCAAATCCTTCTCCAGAGCGCGCCGCAGCAGACGCCTCGTCAGTTCCGAAAGCCTCTGCCGCCCGCCCGCGCTCATGCGCCCGAAAGACTCCGCCCAAACGGCGGGCCCCTTCGCCTGCATCTCGCGCATCTGCGCGTGCGCCTCCGGGTCGAAGGCGTAGTCGCCCGACCCCGCGCACCCCTCGCAGCGCAGAACGCCCTCGGGCGTCGCGTAGACCTTCCGCCCCTCCGCGGGCAGGCCGCGCCCGCAGCCGCCGCAGCGACGCAACTCCGGCAGAAACCCCGCCAGCCTCAAGACCCAAAGCTCGTAGTAGACCGCGACGGACGCCAGCGCCGAGGGGTTCTCGGCCGCGGCCTCCATGCACGCGCGCACCATTCGGAAAAGGCGCTCGTCCGTGTCGTGCGGCGGCGCGAACTCTATGGTCAGCTCGCAGAGGTACCCGAGCACGGGCAGCGCCTCGGCGCTCGAAGCCCATGCGAAATGCGAGCGGACGATCTCGGCCCGGCTGAGCGTCACGAGCTCGCGCCCCTCCTTCTCGAAGTACGTGAGGTTGACGTGCGTGAAAGGCTCCAGGCCCGCCCCGAAGCGGCTCTTCAGGCGGCGCGCGCCGCGCGCCACGCCGCGCACAAGCCCCGCCTGACGCGTCAGGCAGACGGCGATCTTGTCCGCCTCCGAGAGCTTGTAAGTCCTTAAGACTATCGCCTCCGTCTCGACCAGCCCCATGCGCACTCCCCCGCCCCGCGCCTCAAGGTATAAAGTAGAGCAGCCACGCCAGCGCCAGCCCGACGCCCAAGAATTCGATGAAGACCTTCAGCCCGTAGCGCAGTTTGTCCTGCGCCCCCTCGCGCCCCACCACGCCGAAGGGGATCGCCACCACCGCGGCGAACAGGACCATCAAAAGGAAATGTTTCAATGCTTCCTCCCCACCTTCAGGTCGAAGGCGTCGAGCGCCAGAAGGTAGTTGATGAGCCCGGCCACCATCAGGAAGATGTTCCCGTACTCGGCCGTCTCCAGCCGCGCCTGATCCTCGACGCCCACCCCCAGCCACATCGACGCGAGGTAGATCAGCCCGCTCCCGAGGTTGCAGAAGCCGAAGACGTTCGAGAGCAGCCCCTCGCTCCGGTCGAAGAGGCTGTAGAAGTGCCCTCCCAGCATCACGCCGAGCACGTACAGGAACCACACCGTGGCCCCCACCAAAACGCCCCGCCAGACGTACCCCTGCCCGACGTGCCCCGCCCCCGGCACCAGCCAGCCCAGCAAAGAAAGCCCCCAAGCCCCTGCCGCCGCCTCGGTTTCTTTCGCCAAAATTCCCCCGCCTCCCTAATTTATCTGGTAAATAAAGCTGAGACCCAAAACCACCGTTCTTATCAGACGCACCGGGTTCAACCCAACGAATTGGTCATGCTGAGGTTCATCACGCCGTTCGCACGGTTCCGGCCCCACGCTGATAATAACCGCCGGTCGCGCACGGGCGGCAGAGAGTTCGTCCGTCTTCCCTTAAAACTTCGCGCCCGTCGTTGATGCCTTCCGAGCAAGCGTCGCAGAGGACGCGGCCTCTCGGCCGGCCCGGTAAATCCGTCTCGCCGAGCGTGACCGAGACTTGCTCCACCTTGAACAACTCCTCCGCCGACGCCTCGCGGTAGGCGCGCATCTGCCGCTCCTTCTTGCTTTCGAGTTCCGGAAAACGCCTTTCGGCCAGCCCGCGCGACTCCTCGCGCGCGACGACGCGCACCGCGCGGTTCTCCGCCACGTTCAGGAACGTCGCCGCGACCTTCCCGTAGTCACGGAACTTGAGACTTCTCCTCCCCAGCCTCGCCCCCGTCACCGCGCTGACGGCGTCCGCCATGCAGCGGTCAATCTCCACCCAGACAATCAACTTTTTCCGATCCGCGCCGCGCGGGTCTTCGACCCCCACGAGGTCGCAGCCCAGAAGGGCCATCCTGACCCCGAGCAACTGGCCCGGGCAGAGGTGTCCGTGCAACTTCTCGCACTCCCCCAGAAGCTCGTCCAGAGACGCCTGAGACATAAAGAAAACCCGCTCCCCGCGGCCGCCTGCGTTACGAGAGTTAAAGTCTTACCTGACGAGTCGGCGCGACGACGAACTTCGAGTGAAAGTTTAAGCCGGCCCGCGCCCCCTTCAGTACAGCAGAAACCCCGCGCGCACCTTCAGGTACTCGCCCAGAGCCTCGCCCCAAGAGGCTTCAATCGTCTCCAGCGAATCGCCCCGCTCGATCCCGGCGCGCAGTCTGTCCGTCCCCGCGATCACGTCGAAAGGATTCTTGTCGAAGACGTATTCGTAGGGCGGCTCCTTCCAGCGGAACTGCTCGCCGTACATCTCGAAGCAGGTTCTGACCACGGCGACGCCCGTCGTCACAGGCTCGAAGCGTCGGCGGTCAAACACGTGTATCTGCACGCCCCCGCACGTCACCCCCGCGTGCTTCTGGAAGGTCGGCTGGAAGTTCGAGGCCCGAAACCGCACGCCCGGCAGCCCCAGCGCTTCGAGGCGGCGCGCGAAAGGCCCCGCCTCGACGTAGGGCGCGCCGACCAACTCGAACGGCCTCGTCGTCCCGCGCCCCTCCGACATCTGCGTCCCCTCAAGGTGCACCGTGCCCGGGAAGACCGTCGCGGCATCCAGCGTGGGCATGTTCGGCGAGGGCAAGACCCACGGCACGTCCGTCTCGTCGAACCAGAGGTCGCGCGACCACCCCTCCATCAGAACCAGTTCGAGGTCGCAGTCTATCCCCCAGTGCTCTTTAAACATCTTCGCCAGTTCGGCCGCCGTCAGCCCGTGACGCGTCGGGATCGGGAACTGCCCGACGAAGGAGGCGAACTCCGGCTCAAGGACGTTGCCCGCCACCGCCTCGCCGCCGATGGGGTTCGGACGGTCGCAGACGATGACCCTCTTGCCCAGACGCCTCGCCGCGCGCATGCAGTTGGCGATGGTGTAGACGAAGGTGTATATGCGGCAGCCGACGTCTTGCAGGTCGCAGACGAGCACGTCCACGTCCGCCAGCATCTCCTCGGTCGGCTCGCGCGTCTCGCTGTAGAGAGAGTAGACGGGCAGCCCCGTCTCGGTGTCCGTGGCGTGCGGCGTCTCGACCATGTTGTCCTGCACGTCGCCGCGTATGCCGTGCTGCGGGCCGAACAAAGCCGTCATGTTAACCTCGGGCACGGAACCGAGCAGGTCGGCCGAGTGGCGCAGTTCGTGATCCACGGACGCCTGATTGCAGACCAGCCCCACGCGCGCCCCGCGCAGAAGGTCCAGACGCGACTCGCAGAGCCTCTCGATGCCCAGAACCGTGCGGCGGCCCCTGCGGGCCGGACTCGCCTGCGCCCGCGTTTCTTCCAGCAGACTGTTCACGCTCGACAACCCCCTTCCGAAAGAAGATGCGCGAAATACCGCCTCACCTAAAAGCTTAAAGGAATAACCCGAAAAGCCGCCCCCTAAACGTTCGTAACAGTGATGATAACCTCAGCCGCAGAGCACCGAGCCGCCGTTCACGTTGAGCACTTCGCCCGTAATGTGGCGCGCCCAGCGGCTGCACAGGAAGAGGACTGGGAGCGCCACGTCTTCCGCGGAGGCGACCCGCCCCAGAGGGATCGCCCTCTCGATCTCCGCGCGGGCCGAGCCCTCCCCGAGCACGCCCGCCGTCATCTCCGTCTCGACCCACCCCGGGGCCACCGCGTTCACGTTAATGCCGTGCGGGGCCAACTCCGCCGCCAGAGACTTCGTGAAGGCGATCTGCCCGCCCTTCGACGCCGCGTAGTTCGAGTAGAAGGCTTCCCCCCTCTGCCCCGCCGTCGAGCTGACGATCACGACCCGGCCGAAACCCGCACGCTTCAGGAAAGGCACCGCCGCGCGGCACAAGGCCCACGTGCCCTTCAGGTTCGTGTCTATTACGCGCGCCCAGAGTTCTTCGGACATTTCCTCTACGGCGGCCCCTTCCCAGAGGCCCGCGTTGCAGACGAGCACGTCCAGACGCCCGAAGGTCTCCCACGCCGCGCGCACGAGCGCCTCGGCCCCGCTCAGACTCGACACGTCGGCCCGAACCGTCAGGGCCTTCGCCCCCGCCTCTTCGACGCCGCGTGCGGTCGCCTCCGCGGCCTCCGCCCCTCGCAGATAATTGACGACGACGTGCGCGCCGGCCCCGGCCAGAGCGAGCGCCGCCGCCCGCCCGATGCCGCGCGAGCCGCCCGTGACGACGGCCACGCGCCCGGCCAGATCGAGATCGACTTCTAAACCCGCGCCCGCCATCAAGTCAAACCCGCCCCGCCCGACATGCCCTTCAGGAGAGCATTACCAGAACCACCGACGTTATCGGACGGGGGCGGCCTCAGCCGCGCCCCGCGCCGTCGAGAACCGCCTCCGGGGCCGCGTGCGCGCCGGCGGCGGCGACGAAGGCTTCAAACAGAGCGCGCGAGAAATCGTCCCGCTCCCAGCCGAGTTCGGGGTGCCACTGCACGCCGACCGCCCAGCGCTCCTGCCGCACGTCCTCCACGGCCTCGACCAGCCCGTCGGCCGCCCACGCCGTCACCCTCAGCCCCTCCCCCAGAAGCTCCAGAGCCTGATGGTGGTGGCTGTTGACGAGAAGGCTCTCGCGCCCGGCCAGTCCCGCCACAAGGCTCTCGGCCTGAAGCCTCACGCGGTGCGAGGGCCTTTCGCGCGGCGCGCCCTGCTCGTGCTTGACGGCCGCGGGCAGCTCCGAGGCGATGTCCTGTATCAGCGTCCCGCCGCGCGCCACGTTCCACGCCTGCATCCCGTAGCAGACGGCCAGAAGCGGCAAGCCCCTCCGCTCCGCCGCTTCGAGCACCAACGCCTCCGTCTCGTCGCGGAGGGGGTGGACGCTCCCGAGCCTCTGGTGCGGCTCGCGGCCGTAGCGCGCGGGGTCTACGTCGGAGGCGCTGCCCGGCAGCAGCACCCCGTCGAGCCGGCCGACGACCGACTCGACGTAAAGGGCCCGCGGGATCAGCGAGAGGTGTACGGGCGAGCCGCCCGCCGCCTCCACCGCCTCGCCGTACTGGCGCGCGAGGTAGAACCTCTCGGTCTCCAACTCGTGGCGCATCGTGATGCCTATCAGCGGCCTGTCCGTCTTCATCATCAAAGGCTCCCCGGCGACCCTCATCATACCGTAATTTTTTTGAAGTGTCCGTCGCCGAGCCGCCTCCGGCCGCCCCGCTTGACTTCCCTTCGCGCCAGTTCCTATAGTGCCCTTTCCACGATGAGCCGTCACAACACACAGATACGCAGCACGACCGTCCTGCTCGTCCGCCGCGAGGGGCAGGTGGCGATGGCCGGCGACGGTCAGGTCACCATGGGCGACACCGTGATGAAGAGCGGCGCGCGCAAGGTGCGCCGCTTCCACAACGACAAAATCCTCGTCGGCTTCGCCGGCGCGAGCGCCGACGCGCTCTCGCTGCTCACGCGCTTCGAGGCCAAGCTCGAACAGTTCCGCGGCAACCTCCAGCGCGCCGTCGAGGAGCTCAGCAAGGAGTGGCGCACCGACAAAATCCTGCGCCACCTCGAAGCCCTCGTCATCGTCGCCGACGAGCGCCACTCCTTCCTCCTCTCCGGCAACGGCGACGTGATCGCCCCCGACGGCGGCGCGCTCGCCATCGGCTCCGGCGGCCCTTACGCCCTCGCCGCCGCCCGCGCCCTGCTCGAAAACACGCAGATGACGGCGCGCGAGGTGGCCGAGGCCGCCCTGCGCATCGCCGGCGAAATCTGCATCTACTCGAACACCAACATCGTCGTCGAAGAACTCGGGGAGGGGGCCGGCCCGCGCTGAGGCGCCGCGGCCCCGCTGTTATGGTGATTTATCTCTCAGGTGAAGTGGACGAAGAGGCGCGCTTGGACGAGCTGACGCCGCGCCAGATCGTGGCCGCGCTCGACAAGCACGTCGTCGGGCAGCACGCCGCCAAGCGCGCCGTGGCCGTGGCGCTGCGCAACCGCGTCCGGCGCCAGAAGCTCCCGCCCGAGATGGCCGCCGACGTGATGCCGAAAAACATCATCATGATCGGCTCGACCGGCGTCGGCAAGACCGAGATCGCCCGCCGCCTCGCGCGCATGTCCAACTCGCCCTTCCTCAAGGTCGAGGCCTCGAAGTTCACCGAGGTCGGCTACGTCGGCCGCGACGTCGAGAGCATGATCCGCGACCTCTGCGAGATCGCCGTCGACATGGTGCGCGCCGAGAAGATCGAGGAGGTCTCCGACAAGGCCGAGCTCAATGCCGAGGAGCGCGTCCTAGACCTCCTGCTCCCCCCGCGCCCGTCCGCGCACTACTACCCCTTCGACGCCGAGGGCGACGACCCGAACGCCTCCGACGCGCCCGCCGCCCCGGCCGAGCGCGACGACCAGTTCCAGAAGACGCGCGAGAAGCTGCGCGCGCAGCTGCGCGAGGGCAAGCTCGACAACCGTCTGGTCGAGATGGAGGTGCGCGAGAAGAACTTTCCGACCATCGAAGTCGCCGGCCCGCAGGGCGTCGAGGAGATGGGCATCAACATGAAGGACATGCTCGGCAACCTCTTCCAGGGGCGCACCAAGCGCCAGCGGATGCGCGTGGACGAGGCGATGGAGTATCTGATGCAGGAGGAGGAGGAGCGCCTCATAGACATGGACGCCGTCGCGCGCGCCGCCCTCGAGCGCGTCGAATCCTCCGCCATCATCTTCCTCGACGAGCTCGACAAGATCGCCGGCCGCGAGACCGGGCACGGGCCGGACGTTTCGCGCGAGGGCGTGCAGCGCGACCTCCTGCCCATCGTCGAGGGCACGACCGTCAACACGCGCTACGGCATGGTCAAGACCGACCACATCCTCTTCATCGCCGCCGGCGCGTTCCACGTCTCGAAGCCCTCGGACCTGATCCCCGAGCTTCAGGGCCGCTTCCCCATCCGCGTCGAGCTCGACTCGCTCACGCTCGAAGACTTCAAGCGCATCCTCACCGAGCCGAAGAACTCCCTGCTCAAGCAGTACAAGGCGCTGCTGGAGACCGAGGGCATCGACCTCGACTTCACGGACGACGCCGTGGACGCCGTCGCGCGCTTCTCCGTGCAGGTCAACGAGCAGACCGAAGACATCGGCGCGCGCCGCCTCCACACCATCATGGAGAAAGTCTTGGACGAGATCAGCTTCGCCGGCCCCGACCTCGAACCCAAGCACCAGCTCGTCGACGCCGGCTACGTCGACCGCGCGCTCGCCGACATCGTCAGGAACCAAGACCTCAGCCGCTACGTGCTATGAAAAAGGGCGCAAAGGGTGCCGGGCGCCGCGCGCCGTGTGCCGGGTTAGGGCGGGGTGTCTTCACCGGCCCCCGGCGCCCGGCGCCCGCAGCCCCCCTCTGCCTTCTGCTCTCCGCCCTCTGCCTCCTCTCCGCCTGCGGCAAACGCCGGCCGCCCCTGCCGCCGGCCGAGCGCGTGCCCCAGCGCACGGAACTCCTTTCCGGCGTGCAGCGCGGCAATCAGGTCATCCTCAGCTGGCCCGCCCCGCGCCGCAACGCGCCCGACGAGAGCGTGCAGAGCATCCGCCGCGTAGACGTCTACCGCCTCGCCGAAGAGATCGACGACCCCGTCGCGCTCACCGAGGAGGAGTTCTCGGCGCGCTCCACCCTCGTCGGCTCCGTCCCCTTCGAGCAGATTCAGGGCGGGCGCGACACCGTCACCTACGTGGACGAGCTGTCGCTCTCCGAACCCGTGCGCCTGCGCTACGCCGTGCGCTACGTTAACGCCGCCAACCAGCGCGCCTCCTTCTCCAACTTCCTGCTCATCGAGCCGGCCGCCTCCGTGAGCCAGCCGCCCGCGCTCGAAGCCAGACCCGAGGTCAGGCAGGACGCCGTCGTGCTGCGCTGGCAGCCCCCTTCGGCCAACGTGGACGCCTCGACGCCGGCCAACCTCCTCGGCTACAACGTCTACCGCGTCTCGGGCGCGCAGCAGGAGCCGGCCCGCGCCCCGCTCAACCCGGAGCCTTTGCGCGCCAACACCTTCGCCGACCAGACTTTCAAATTCGGCGAGGAATACTCCTACGTCGTCCGCGCCGTCTCCTTGGGCACGGGCGGCGAGCCGGTCGAGAGCCTGAACTCGAACACCGTCACGCTCACGCCCCTCGACCTCTTCGAGCCGGCCGCGCCGGAGGGGCTGACGGCCGTCGCCACCGAAGCGCCGCTCCGCGTCTCGATCTTCTTCGCCGCCAACAAGGAGGCGGACGTGGCCGGCTACGACCTGTACCGCTCGACCGACCCCGACCTGCCGCGCGAGCGATGGGAGAAACTTAACCGCGCCCTGCTCGAACGCACGACCTTTCAGGACGAGGCCGTCCGCCGCGGCACGAAATATTTCTACTACGTGCGGGCCGTGGACACGGCCGGCAACGTCAGCGCCCCCTCGAACGTCGCCTCGGACGCCGTGCCCGGAGAGCCATGAGAATCTGCCGCTTCATCCACCCCGAGACGCAGACGCCGCGCTACGGCATGATCGAGCGCGGGGAGGTTTACCCCCTCGGCGGGAACCTCGCGGACGGCGACCTCGCGCTCGAAGACGCCGAGCCGGCCGTGGGCCTCGAAGGCGCGCGCCTCCTGCCGCCCGTCGCCCCCTCGAAGATCGTCTGCGTCGGCCGCAACTACCGCGAGCACGCCGCCGAGCTCGGCAACCCCATGCCCGCCGAGCCGCTCCTTTTCCTCAAAGCCCCCTCGGCCGTCATCGGCGACGGCGGCGAGATCGAGCTGCCCGCGATGTCGGAGAGGGTCGAGCACGAGGGAGAGCTCGCCGTCGTTATCGGACGGAGGGCGCGCCGCATCCCCGACGCCGAAGACCCGCTCGCCTACGTCCTCGGCTACACCTGCCTCAACGACGTGACGGCCCGCGACCTCCAGCGCCGCGACGTGCAGTTCACGCGCGCCAAGTCCTTCGACACCTTCTGCCCCGTCGGCCCCTTCGTCGTCACCGGCCTCGACCCCACAGACCTCTCCGTCCGCACGCGGGTCAACGGCGACCTGCGCCAGAGCGGGCGCACGAGCCAGATGGCCTTCCCCGTCGCGCACCTCCTGCGCTACATCGCGGGCGTGATGACGCTCGAACCCGGCGACGTGATCGCCACGGGGACGCCGGCCGGCGTCGGCCCCCTGCGCGCCGGCGACGTGGTCGAGGTCGAGGTCGAAGGCGTCGGCGTCCTGCGCAACGCCGTCCGCGCGCCGGCCGCATGATCTGCCGCCGGGGAGGCTTGACGGCGCCCGCCGCCGGGCGCGGGCTTGTTAATCGCGCGAGGGGGTTTTCGTTTGGCGAGTGAAAGCTCAGACGTTTCGGCGTCCGCGCGGCCCGCGCGCGCGCCCGCGGACGCCGGCGGGCGCGCGGGCGAAGCCCCTCTCGCGACTGACACCGTGGTCGAGGCGCGCGCGTTGACGAAAGTCTTCGGCCCGCGGCGCGCGGTCGACGCCGTCGATTTCGAAGTCGGGCGCGGCGAGGCGTTCGGGCTGCTCGGCCCCAACGGCGCGGGCAAGTCCACGACGATGCGCATGATCGCCTGCCGCACGCCGCCCACCTCCGGCCGCCTCAGCGTCGAAGGCTTCGACGTGCTCACACACGCGCGCCGCATCCGCTCCCTCATCGGCGTCGTCCCGCAGGAGAACAACCTCGACCCCGACATCGGCGTCCGCCAGAACCTCCTCGTCTACGCGCGCTACTTCGGGCTGCCCCGCCCCGCCTCGGAAAGAAGGAGCGACGAGCTGCTCGACTTCGTCGGCCTCTCCGGCCGCCACGGGGCGCGCGTCGCCGAACTCTCCGGCGGCATGAAGCGCCGCCTGATGATCGCGCGCGCGCTGCTCCACGAGCCGCGCCTGCTCGTGCTCGACGAGCCGACCACCGGCCTCGACCCGCACGTCCGTCAGGAAATCTGGCAGCGGCTCGAAGAGTTGCGCCGCCAGACCGGCCTCACCATCCTGCTCTCGACGCACTACATGGAGGAGGCCGAGCGCCTCTGCGACCGCCTCGTCATCATCCTCCGCGGCCAGATCATCGCCTCGGGCACGCCGCGCGAGTTGATCGAGCAGAGCGTCCCCAACTACGTCCTCGAAGTCCGCGACGCCGGCCCCGCCGCGGCCGACGGCCTCCCCGCAGGCGTGCGCGCCGTCGAGCGCTCCGGCGCCCAGCTCTACTTCGGCGACTCGCCCGAACAACTGACGCCACTCATGCGGCTCTACGAGGGGCGCCGCGCCCTCCTGCGCCGCTCGAACCTCGAAGACGTTTTCCTCGACGTGATCGGCCACGAAGACCTCGAAGAGGAGCTGCGCGCGGCCGACGTGTAAAGCGGGCGCCGGGGCCGGGATGAGATGACTCGCTTTTGCCCGGCGCCCGGCACCCTTCCTGAAGTATGAAGAACGGCGAAGAGGTCACGGTCAACTCGCGCAAGTTCGACGGCCGCGTGAGCCGGAGTTGGCGGGCGCGTCTGAAGCGGCGCGAGGGGCCGCTCGTCGTCGTCGAGGGCGTCTTCGAGGAGGAGGTCAGACATCCACTTCTGGGCCTGATCGTCGCGGGCACGCTCAGCACCGAGTTCTTCTGGGCGGATCGCTGGTACAGCGTCTTCCGCTTCCGCGAGCCTTCGGGCGCGCTCCGAAACTTCTACTGCAACCTGAACACGCCCCCGACTTTCGGCGACGGCCGTATCGACTTCGTAGACCTCGACATAGACGTGCTCGTCGCCCCGGACTTCTCCTATCAGGTGCTCGACGAGGACGAGTTCGAGCTGCACGCCGAACGCTACCGGTACCCGCCGGAATTCCGGCTCCGGGCCCGCGAGGCGTTGGCCGAGGTGCTCGCCCTCGTCGCCGCGCGGCGGTTCCCATTCGACCTTAACCCCGGCGGCGAAACTTACTAGCTGGTTAACTTAGGCGCCGCGAGCGCAGGAAATACTTTGAGCACTCAAACGTCAGCGACGCGCCCCGCCGAGGCCCCGGCCGTGAGCCGCCGGCCGCGTCTCGCCTTCGCCCGACTCAACCTGCGCGACGCGCTGGCCGTCTGGCAGAGGCACTTCGAGGTCTACGTGCGGCTCTGGAAGATGGAGTTGGCGGCCCCGCTCATCGAGCCGATCTTCATGGTGCTGGCCTTCGGCTGGGGCGTCGGCGCGCTCATCGCCTCGGAGGTGGGCGGGATGCCTTACCTCTCCTTCGTCGGCGCGGGCGTCCTCTCTTTCGCCGTCATCTCGCGCGCGATTTTCGAGTGCGCCTACGGCTCCTACTTCCGTATGGTCTACCAGTCCACCTTCGACGCCATCCTCGCCACGCCCGTCGAGGTCGAGTCTCTGGCCTTCTCGGAAATCTGGTGGGCGACGACGAAGGCTTGCATAGACTCCTTCATCATCCTCCTGATCCTCTTCCTCTTCGGCGCGGCCACCTCGCCTTACGCCCTTCTGGCCCCGCTGCCGCTCGCGGCCGGGGCCTTCTTCGCCGCCGCGCTCACGCTCCGCGTCACGTCGAGCGTCCACGACATAGACTCTTTCAACCTCTACCTGAGCCTCTACTTCTCAGCCGTCTTCGTCTGCGGCGTCTGGTTCCCCGTCGAGTTGCTGCCCGGCTGGCTCCAAGCCATCGCGTGGGCCGTCCCGCTGACGAGCGCCATCGATCTGGGGCGCGCCTTCCTCGTCGGCTCCTTCGAGCGCCGCCACGCGGCCGAGGCCGTCTACCTCCTCGGCTCCGCGCTCCTCTTCGCCGAGTGGGCGATGCGCGCGCTGCGCCGCCGGATGGTCGCCTGAAAGCGTTCGCGGTGTCGGTTCGTTGATTCCCGACCGGGGCAGGCGGGGCTTTTGTCTCCCAATCGAAAACCAAACGCCCGGAATCTCGAACGCTTTACCTGAGGTGTCGTCGCGCCGACGATTCGAGTTTTACCTTTCAAGTCGAATGTTAACCGCGGCGCGCGGTCGCTTTGCGCAAATCCGCGCGCTTCGTTCATAATGTGCCGCGCCAAACAGCCTATGAAACCAGAACCCGTCGAAGCAGCCCACAAGTCCAAGCTGGAACGTCTGCGCGAGCGGCAGGCCCGCGCCCTCGAAGGCGGCGGCGCGGCCCGCGTCGAGCGCCAGCACGCCGCCGGCAAATGGACGGCCCGCGAGCGCATCGAGTTCTTCCTCGACGAAGGCACCTTCGAGGAGTTCGACCAGCTCGTCGTCCACCGCTCCAACGACTTCGGCCTCGAACGCCAGAAGTACCCCGGCGACGGCGTCGTCACCGGCCACGGCCTCGTCGAAGGCCGCCGCGTCTTCGTCTTCGCGCAGGACTTCACCGTCTTCGGCGGCTCGCTCTCCGAGACCTTCGCCGAGAAGATTTGCAAGGTGATGGACTTGGCGATGAAGGTCGGCGCGCCCGTCGTCGGCCTCAACGACTCGGGCGGCGCGCGCATACAGGAGGGCGTCGTCAGCCTCGCCGGCTACGCCGACATCTTCCTGCGCAACACGCTCGCCTCGGGCGTCGTCCCGCAGATCAGCCTCATCATGGGGCCGTGCGCCGGCGGGGCCGTCTACAGCCCGGCCATCACGGACTTCAACGTGATGGTCAGAAACACCTCCTACATGTTCATCACGGGGCCGGACGTGATCCGCACCGTCACGCACGAGGAGGTCACGAAGGAAGAGCTCGGCGGGGCCGACGCGCACAACCGCGTCTCCGGCGTCGCGCACTTCGCGGCCGAGACGGACGAGCACGCCCTCGCCCTCGTCCGCGAACTGCTCTCCTTCATCCCCTCGAACAACACCGAAGACCCGCCCTTCGTCCCGACCGCGGACCCGCACGAGCGGCGCGAGGAGGGTCTGAACACGCTCGTCCCCGAGGCGTCGAATCAGCCCTACGACATCCGCGACGTGATCCACGCCGTCGTGGACGAGAGGTACTTCTTCGAAGTCCACGAGCACTACGCGCCGAACATCGTCGTCGGCTTCGCGCGCCTCGGCGGCAAGAGCGTCGGCGTCGTCGCCAACCAGCCGGCCTACCTCGCCGGCGTCCTCGACATCGACGCCTCGGTCAAGGGCGCGCGCTTCGTGCGCTTCTGCGACTGCTTCAACATCCCGCTCGTCACGTTCGAGGACGTGCCCGGCTTCCTGCCCGGCGTCCGTCAGGAGCACGGCGGCATCATCCGCCACGGCGCGAAACTGCTCTACGCCTTCGCCGAGGCGACCGTCCCCAAAGTCACCGTCATCACGCGCAAAGCCTACGGCGGGGCCTACTGCGAGATGGCCTCGAAGCACATCCGCACCGACATCAACTTCGCGTGGCCCACGGCCGAGATCGCCGTCATGGGCGCGGAGGGCGCCGTCGGCGTCCTCTACCGCCGCGAGCTCTCCGAGGCCGCCGACCCGGAGGCGGCGCGCCGCGCGAAGATTTCCGAGTTCGAGGAGAAGTTCGCCAACCCTTACGTCGCGGCCGAGCGCGGCTTCATCGACGAGATCATCGAGCCGGCCGACACGCGCCGCAAACTCATCCGCGCCCTCTCGCTCCTTGAGAACAAGCGCGACACCAACCCGCCCCGGAAGCACGGCAACATCCCGCTCTGAGGCGAACGGAAAGGCGAAGGGCGAAAGCAGCGGTTGCTTTCGCCCTTCGCCTTTCCGTTTGTCTTGCCGTCTTACTCGGCGCGCTGGCCGGCGGCCGGCTGCTTGTCTTTCTCCTTCAGAAGCTCAAGCGCCTTCTTGAGCTGCACGTCCTCGGGCTGCGGCTTGGGCGCGGCCGGCTCGGGCGCGGCGGCGGGGCGGTCGGCCGGGGCGTTGGGCTGCGCGATGGGGTCGTCGTCGTTGCCGGTCAGCTCCTCGGGGTCGATGGCCTCGGCCAGCTCGGGGTTCTTCACCTCGTGCGAGGGCGCGACGCCGTTGCCGAGGAAGGGCTTGCCCGCCGAAGAGGCCCACTTGACGGTCGTCAAAAGCAGGCCGTCGCCGTTCCGGAGCGTGAACAACTGCTGCTCGGCCCCCGCGCCGAAACTCTTGACGCCGACCACGTCGCCGCGCTTGCGGTCGATGAAGGCCGCCGCGACCACCTCGGCGGCGGCGGCCGTCCCGCGGTCGATGAGCAGGGCCACGTGGCCGTCGAAGACCGCCTCCTTCGGGTCGGCGCCGAAGGTCTTGAGCGGCTTGTTGGCGCGCCCGACCGTCTGCGCGATGGCCCCCTCGCGGATGAAGAGGTTGGACACCTTGACGCCCTCGGCGAGCGAGCCGCCGGCGACGCTGCGCAGGTCGAGGACGATCTTCTGCGCGCCCGACTTCAGGAGTTCCTGCAAGCGCGCCTTCACGTCCGCCGCCTCACCCTCGGCGAGGCTGTTGACCTTGATGACGCCGACCTTGCCCGCCTCCATGCGCGCCTCCGCGCCCGGCACGGCCACCATCCCGCGCTTGACGGTCACGACGAAGGGGCGCGCGCCCGCGCGCAGAACCCTCAGCTTGACCTCGCTGCCCGGCGCGCCGTTCAGGAGTTGGCGCGCGTCGTAGAGCGAGATGTCGCGCGTCGCCTTGCTGTCGATGTACTCGATGATGTCCCCGCTCTGGATGCCGGCCTGCGCGGCCGGGCCGCCCTTCACCGGCGCGATCACGTAGAGGTAGGACGAGAACTGCGAAAGCTCCGCGCCGATGCTCACCTGCGTGTCGGCGACGCCCGCGCGGAAGTCGCGCACCTGATCGACGGTCAGGTAGGTCGAGTAAGGGTCGAGGCCGTAGGCGAGGCCGCGCAGCGCGCCGGCCCTGACCTTACCCATGTCCGGCTCGTCCACGTAGTCGTCCTGAATGTGCTTCAGGACGCTCTCGAAAATCCTCAGTTGCGCGCCGGGGTCGTTGGCCTGCTGCCGGGCGCTGATGGACATCAGGCCGCCGACGACGGCGTAGAGCGCCAGCGTGGCCGAGAAGACGACCAGTAGAAACTTACTGCGGAAGGACATCAAAACACCTCGGAATCTCTGTGGCGGACGACACGCGGGCGCGGCCTGCCCGCGCCCACGAAGAATCGCAACGGATGATACAGCAGCCGTTCTGGGCCGCGCAAGCCGCTCAAGTGGCGCGCCCCGCGCGGGTTACGCTATACTCGCGCCTCTGCCGTACGGAAACGAATTGCCGGGAAACAAAGAACAGAAAACCGCGTCGGGGGGCCGTGGCCGAGTCCTCGCGCTCGACCTCGGCGCGAAGCGCGTCGGGGTCGCCGTCTCCGACGAGTTGCGCCTGACGGTGCGCCCGCTTCAGGCGCTCGCGCGCGCCGGCTGGAAGCGGCTCCTGCGCGACATCGCCGAATTGTGCGAACAGTTTGACGTCGAAACCGTGGTCGTGGGTTTGCCGCTCCGGCTCGACGGCGGCGAGGGCGAGGCGGCCGGAGAGGCCCGGCGCGTCGCCCGCAACCTCGGCCTGTCGCTCAAATGCCCGGTCGTCTTGCAGGACGAACGGTTGACCTCGAAGGAGGCCGAGGCGGCCCTGCGCGGCGAGGGTTTTTCGGAGCGCGAGGTCAAGGCGCGCGTGGACAGCGCCGCGGCGGCCATCATCCTGCGCGACTATCTCGAACGCCCGGTTGATTTGCCAGTTCAGAGTTGAAGTAATCTTTCAAGCCGGTAGAACATGCGCCGCTTCAGGCTGATTCTCATCATCCTCGTCCTGCTCCTTTCGCTCGCGGGCCTCGCAGCCTTCTGGGCCTACCGCGAACTGCACGCGCCGGTCGAGCACGCGCAGGCCGAAGCCTACATCGAAATCCCGCGCGGCTCCTCCACCGACCAGATCATCTCAAGGCTCGACCAGCTCGGCGTTATCAGACGGGGGTGGCTGCTCCGCCTCTACATACGTCTGGCGGGGGCCGGGCCGCGCCTGAAGGCGGGCGAGTACCGCTTCCCCTCCCCCATCTCGCCGGCCGGCGTGCTGCGGAAGCTTGAAGAGGGCGAGCAACGCTTGAGCCGGCTGACGGTGCCGGAGGGCTGGACGCGCTGGGACATCGCCGGCCTGCTCGCGCGCATCCCCGAGTTGAAGCTTTCGGGCACGGCCGAGGCGCTCGCGCTCCTCGACGACCCGACCCCGATCCGCGACCTCGACCCCGCCGCCCCCAACCTCGAAGGCTACCTCTTCCCGGACACCTACAGTTTCCCGCCCGACTCGACCGCGCGCGAGGTCGTCAACACGATGGTGCGGCGCTTCCGGCAGGTGTGGGCGGAGACGACGGCCAAGCACGCCCTCCCGCCCGGCCGCACGCCCCGCGAGATCGTCACCGTCGCCTCGCTCGTCGAGACCGAGGCCAAGTTGAAGGAGGAGCGCCCGCTCGTCGCCTCGGTCATCTACAACCGTCTGTCACGCGGCATCCCGCTGGGGATCGATTCGTCGGTCATCTACGCCTCGAAGCTCGCCGGCAAGTGGCGCAACGACGGCAAGGTCTACCTGAGCGATCTGGAGCGCGACTCGCCTTACAACACGCGCAAGGTGCGCGGCCTCCCGCCCGGCCCCATCGCCTCGCCCGGCCAGCGCTCGCTCGAAGCCGCGCTCGCCCCGGCGCAGACCGACTACCTCTACTACGTCCGCGAGCCTTCGCGCGACGACGGGGCGCACAACTTCTACGAGAACGAAGCGGACTTCGGGCGCGGCGTGCAGGCCCTGCGCGAATGGGAGCGCGCGCGCAACGCCAACGTCGCCCTCCAGCCCGCGCCGACTCCCGCCACCTCCGCGACGCCCGCGCCCGCCGAGTCGCCGCGTTGAAGGCCGCGCGCCTTTTCCCTCCGCGCGCCGAAGGTCTTTCTTGAATTCGCATGAACGTTGCTTTATGCTCAGCGCGTGTCCCCCGCGTTGCAGACTCTTTTGAAAGGCCCGTCCACAAAGGGTGAAGCCATGAAGAAAATTTGCGCTCTGGCGCTGTTCGCCTTCGCGCTGGCCGTCCCGGCTCAGGCGCAGGAGAAGGGCGTCGACCAGCAGAACGAACGCGTCCGCGACAGCGGCAACAACCGCCAGCCGGCCGTCAACGGGGGCAAGCTCGACACGGGTTCCGGGCGCGGCATCGACTTCGGCAAGGGGCGCACGCCGACGCTGCCCCCCGTGCCGAACCCCTACCGCTTCACCGTCCCGAACGACGTGCTCACGAAGGCCGTCATCGAGTTGATGGGCGAGCGCCGCATGATCCTCGACGAACCCAGCTCGAAGCCGGCCGAGGGCTTGCTCATCTCGCAGCCTTTCACCTTCACGCGCGGCTCGGTCGTGACCGCCTCGGAGCTGAACCGCGTGGCCGAGGTGCCGGCCACGGAGGTGCGTAACTGGACGCGCGGCCGCTACACGATGATCGTCGAAGTCCAGCCCATCGACGGCACGACCACGAACGTTTCCGTCAACGCGCGCATCGAAGGGCGCAGCGAAGGCGTCATCGGGACTGACTGGGTGACGCTCAGGAGCAACGGGACGGCCGAGGAGCAGTTTTTGAAAGACCTCGTCGTCAAGGTCACGGGGGCCGCGCCCCCGGGCCACGAGCCATAAACCTTTCCGGAGGGGCGGAACTCCCTCAACGAATCTCTTAACGACGGGTCGGTAAGCGTCTGAGCGTCCGCCCGTTCCCCGCCGCAGACCTCCCGCCCCGCGGGCGTCCGGCGAGCCGCACGGGTGATGACAAACGCTTTCCTTTACGGCCCCCGGGCCGCCATCGTTTTGTGCGCGGCGCTGCTCGCCCTCGCGGGCTGTCAGGGCGAACGGGCCAGCGAGTCCGCCCGGCAGGCCGCGCCGTCCTCGGCGCCGGCCGCCCCCTCGCCGGCGGTTCACGTCCTCGTGGACGAGGCGATGCTGAGGAAGCCGCACGCCGTCCTCGGCGGGACGGTGCAGAACGTCGGCGGCGAGCGTCTGGAAAATCTTTCGGTGGAGCTGGAGCTGAAGCGGCGCGCCGACGGCGCCACGGAGATTCGCAGCGTGCCGGTCGCGCCGGCGGCGCTCGGCCCCGGCGAGAAGGGTCGGTATTCCCTAAAAGTTCTTTCGGGCGAGTGGAGCAGTTCGCGCCTGCTGCGGCTGCGCGCGGGCGGGCGTGAGGAGTTGGCCTTCAAGACCTCGCCCGGCGCACGAAGGCCGCCGGAGCGGATACCCGACTCGCGGACGATCCCCGTCACGAAGGACTCGCGCCCGCGGCCCCGCTCGGGCGGCGAGGAGTTCATCAACACGCCCGACACGCCCGTCTCCGTGCCCTGACGGTCTCTCAGGCGTTACGTGAGAAGTCGGCGCGGCGACAAACTTCAACCGAATTCTGCGGCCGCGAGCTGTAAGTCGGCGGGCGGTAAAGACAACCCGGCTTTCCGGCCCCGCGTCATAGCACCGAATCCGTCGCACGTCCGGCAGTTTTTCTCTTCCGCAGCGCAAAGGGTCAACATGAGCATAACCCTCATCAGGCACGCCTTCTGCTTGGCCGCCGCCCTCTTTCTCCTCGCGCCCGCGGCGCAGGCCAAACTGAGGCAGCGTTCCGCCAACTCCGGCCCCGCCCCGGCCCTGCCCGGCACGGGCTCGCGCCGCCCCGACCCCGGCGTCCGCCACATCCCGCCGGGCACAGAGCCGCGCCAGCGCAGCCGGCCCGGCCCCTTCGGCTCGCCCGAGGCCGAGCTGCTGAAGCGGGCCGAGATACGGCACGAGGAGGAGAGCCACAGGGAGATGGTCGAGCGCGCCGACGAGACGGTGCGGCTCGGCACAGACCTGCTTGACGCCTTCGGCCGGCAGAAGAGTTTCAGCCGCGACGACCTGAAGCGCCTCGAAAAGATGGAGAAGCTGGCGCGCAAAATCCGCGGCGGGGCCGGCGGCTCCGACGACGACGAGCAGCTCGAAGACCCGCCCGCGCAGCTCGATCAGGCCGTCGCCCGGCTCGCCGACGTTTCGGGGAAGCTCGGCCAGAGCGTGCGCAAGACCTCGCGCCTCGTCGTCTCCGGGGCCGTCATCAAACACTCGAACGAACTGCTCGAACTCATCCGCCACATCCGCGCCTTCGTCAAGCCATGAGAGACCGGCCCGCGCCCCCGCCGAGTCGCCCCGACACCGCGCGCCGGCGCGCCCGCCGCCCGCTCGCCGCGCTCCTCGCCGCGCTGCTCTGCCTCGCGCCCGCGGGGGCTCGGGCGCAGGACGACGACGAGGTCGTCCGCGTCGATTCCGAACTCGTCGTCTTAAACGTCACGGTCACCGACGGCGGCGGCCGCTACGTCCACAAGCTCGCGCGCGCGGACTTCCGCGTCTTCGAGGACGGGCGCGAGCAGCCGCTCAGCCTCTTCTCCGTCGAGGAGACGCCGTTCGCCGCCGCCATCCTGATCGACACCTCGGGCAGCATGGAGGGGCGCGTCTCGCTCGCGCGGGCCGCCGCCATCCGCTTCCTCGACGGCCTGCGGCCGGACGACGTGGCCGCCGTCTACAACTTCGACTCGAAGGTCGAGCAGGTGCAGGACTTTTCGCCGGGGCGCGACCTGCCGCCGACGGCCTACACGCTCGGCGCGAGGGGCATGACGGCGATGAACGACGCCGTCTTCCGCGCGGCCGCAGACCTCTCGCGCCGGCCCGAGAAGCGGCGCGCCATCGTCCTGCTCTCCGACGGCGCCGACAACAAGAGCGGCGTGACGGGCTCGAAGGCGCTCGACGCCGCGCTCGCGGCCGACGCCGTCATCTACACGGTGGACATGCTGGACTTGACGGCGAACGCCGCGCAGAGGGCGCAGTCGGCGGGGGCTTTGCGGAATCTGGCGGCGAAGAGCGGCGGGCGCTACGTCTCGACGCCGGGCGGGCGCGAGTTGGGCGAAGCCTTCGCCGGCATCGTTGACGAGTTGAGCAACCAGTACACGCTCGGCTACCGGCCGACCAACGCCGCCCGCGACGGCCGCTGGCGCGCCATCGAACTCAAGCTGGCGCGCGCCGACCTCAAGGCCCGCACCCGCAGCGGCTACCGCGCCGGCAAGTCCTGAAGCGTTCGAGGGCGACGGGTCGGAGGCGACGGCCGCCGCCGGTCAACTTCCCCGCACGCCCTCCGCTCTCCCGCCCGCCCCGGAATCCAACTCGACGACAAGGTTCGCTGCTCCCGCCCCTTCGAAGGCTCGGCCCCTTGCCGCCCGCCCCGCGGGCGCGCCGGTTAAGGCGGTCTTGGTGATTCGGAACTCGAAGCCGCGACTGTTTTAGAGGCTGGTCACGTTGCGGGCTTTGTCGCGGTGGCGCTCGAAGGCGAGTTCGACGAGGCGGTCGATGACCTGCGTGAAGGTGAGGCCGGAGGCGGCCCACATCTTGGGGAAGCCGGACACGTCCGTGAGGCCGGGGATGGTGTTCAGCTCGTTGACGAGGAGCTTGCCGTTGTCGCGCCGGAGGAAGAAATCGACGCGGGCGAAGCCGGCCCCGTCCACCGCCCTGAAGGCGCGGACTGCCAGCCGGCGGATGCGTTCGCTCAGGCGCTTCGGGATGGGCGCCGGCGCGACGAACTCGACGTGCCCGGTGCTCGAATACTTCTCCGTGTAGTCGAGGAACCTGCCCTGCTCGTCGTGGACGATGTATTCGCCGGGCAGGCTCGCCTCCGGCTCGTCGTTGCCCATCACGGCGCACTCGATCTCGCGCGCGTCCAAGCCCTCCTCGACGATGATCTTGCGGTCGTATCTGGCCGCGAGGTTGACGGCCGCGGCCAGCGCCTCGCCGTCGCCGGCGCGCGAGATGCCGACCGAGGAGCCGAGGTTGGCGGGCTTGACGAAGACGGGGAAGCCGAGCTCTTTGACGACCCTCTCGGCCGCCGCGCCGGGGTCGCGCTCCCAGTCCGAACGGAGGAACCAGACGTGCTTGCAGGTGGGCAGCCCGGCCTCGCGGAAGAGCGTCTTCATCGTCACCTTGTCCATCCCGCAGCTCGAAGCCAGCACGCCGCACCCGACGTAAGGGACGCCGGCCATCTCCAGCAAGCCCTGTATCGTCCCGTCCTCGCCGTAGGTTCCGTGGAGCACGGGGAAGACCACGTCGAGCCGCTGCGGCGAGCCGCCGCCTTCGAGCCGGTGCAGGCCGCCGCGCGAGGGGTCGCCGACGATGGTCACGGCCCTGTCCGCCTCGGCCACCCTTTCGGGCAGAAGCCCCCGGGCCGCTTCCGGCAGCAGCGCGGCCGAGGCGGCCGGCGAGAGCCAACGCCCCTCCCTGTTGATCGCCAGCGGCACGACCTCGTACTTCTCCGCGTCAATCGCCTCGATGACGGAGCGCGCCGAGCGCACCGAGACCTCGTGCTCGCCCGAGCGGCCGCCGAAAATCACACCGACCCGAATCTTCTCCGCCATAAACAGTTTCCGACTCAAAAGTGAAAAGCCCAAAGCCGGTCGCGTCAGTCACTTCCGGTTTCGGACTTAAAGGTTTACGGGAGCCCGCGGGAGCATCACAAAATCGTCTTCCCGAGGGCCGAACAGATCAGCTCGACGCCCAGCTCCGCCGTCCGGTTGTTCACGTCGAGCGCGGTGTTGATCTCGACCACTTCGAGCGAGAGCGCGCCGCCCCGCTCGGCGATCTTCTCCATCGCGAGGTGCGCCTCGCGGTAGGTGAGGCCGCCGCGGACGACCGTGCCGGAGCCGGGCGCGTCCGTCGGGTCGAGGGCGTCGATGTCGAAGGTCACGACGTAGCCGGCCGTGGCCTTCGAGGCGACGGCGAGGGCCTCGTCCATGCAGGCGCCCATGCCGCGCTCGTCTATCTCGCGCATGGTGATGAAGCGGACGCCGAGCTCGCGGATCAGCTCGCGCTCGCCGGGGTCTACGTCGCGCGCGCCGACGTGGACGCAGAGGCGCGGGTCGAGCTTGGGCGAGAAGCCCTCGATGCCGGTCAGCTCCGGCGCGCCGCGCCCGAAGAGGGCGGCGAGCGGCATGCCGTGGACGTTGCCGGAGGGGGTCGTCTCGGGCGTGTTCATGTCGGCGTGGGCGTCGAACCAGATGAGGCCGAAAGTCTCCCCGCGCGCGCGGCAGAAGGAGGCCACGCCCGAGACCGAGCCGACGGCGATGGAGTGGTCGCCGCCGAGGATGATGGGCAGTTCCCCGCCCTCCAGAATCTTCCTCACGTCGGCGGCGAGCTGCGCGTTGGCGGCGGCGATCTCGCGGAGGAATTTCGTTTTGACGCCGGGCGGGGCCGGGTCGTTGGGGCACTCCATGCGGAGGTCGCCGAGGTCGCGCACCTCGTAGCCGAGCTGCGCGACCCTCTGGCGCAGTCGCGCCACGCGCATCGCGGCCGGGCCGAGGTCCACGCCGGCGATGCTCGCGCCGAACCCGCACGGCACGCCGAGGATGCTCACCCGCCGCCCCGCGCCCGGCAGGCGGCCCGCCCCGGCGGCCCCGTTCTCTGCCACAAGCTGACTCATGTTGCACCTCTCAACGGAATTCTTGATTCGCGATTTTTGATTGTCGGTTCGAGGGCGGCGGGCCGCGCCTCGGTCTTTCAACCGCCGATCAAAAATCCAGAATCAAAAATCGCCCTAGCCGCCGAGGTTGAAGCCGCCCCCGCCGCTCCCGCCCTGCGAGGGGAAGAAGGGCTTGAGCATCCCGGCGAAGGCTTGCAGGTTGCGCGTCTGGATGAGAATCTCGCCCGGCCCCGCGAACTCGGCGACGATGCCCTCGCCGCTCACGAAGCTGCGGAAGAAGCCGGCCGTGGCCTTGCGCAAAGTGTACTGCGTCGAGCCCTCCCACGCGACGAGGTGGCCCGTGTCAACGACGTAGCGCTCGCCCGGCTGGAGCTGCTTGCGGTGGATCGCGCCGAACCCGCACGGCAC
>DATMVI010000616.1:0-3649 GCA_035563275.1 Pyrinomonadaceae bacterium | reverse complement strand
GCCCCCGCCGGCGACGGCGATGAGGGCGGCGCGTGCGGGGCGGCGGCGGCGAGAGCGGCGACGGTCTGGTGGAGGAAGAGGTGGCGCGGCGAGAGGCGCAGCCCCCGGCGCGCGGCCCGCGAGACGACTTGGATGGAGAGGATCGAGTCTCCGCCCAGCTCGAAGAAGTTGTCATAGACGCCGACGCGCCCGACGCCGAGCACCTCCTGCCAGACCCCGCACAACACCTCCTCAGCGGGCGTGCGCGGGGCGACGTAGCCGCGGCCGGACGCCTCCCGCGAGGCGTCGGGAGCGGGCAGCGCCTTACGGTCCAGCTTGCCGTTCGGAGTCAAGGGCAGCGCGTCGAGGGCGACGAAGAGCGACGGCACCATGTGCTCGGGCAGCCGCTCTGAGAGGAACCCGCGCAGCTCGGCGGCATCCGGCCCGCCGCCGCCCGCCTCGCCCTCGTTACGCGCGGCGCCGAGTTCGCCCGCGCCGCCCGCGCCGGAGGCCACGACGTAGGCGACGAGCCGCTTATGCGCGCCCTCGCCCGTCACCGCCGCCGCGCACTCGCGCACCCGCGGGTGTTGGGAGAGCGCCGCCTCCACCTCGCCCAATTCGACCCGGTGGCCGCGAAGTTTCACTTGATGGTCAAGCCGCCCCACGTACTCCAACACCCCGCCCGCCGCGTGCCTCACCACGTCGCCAGTCCGGTAGAGCCTCGCCCCCGGCTCAGTCCCGAACGGGTCGGGCACGAACCTCTCGGCCGTCAGCGCGGGGCGGTTCCAGTAGCCGCGCGCCACCTGTGCCCCGCCGACGTACAACTCCCCTGCCACTCCCTCCGGCGCCAACTCGCCCCGCCGCCCTAGCACGTAGCAGCGCGTGTTCGCAACGGGGCGCCCGATCGGCACCGGCCCCCCGCCGGCCTGCCCCGCCAACACCTCGTGGAAGCAGCAGCCGACGACCGCCTCGGTCGGCCCATACTCGTTGACGACGCGCGCCGCCGGCGCACGCTCGCCCCACCACCGCAGCGCCCCGCCCGCCAGCGCCTCGCCGCCCACCACCAACGTCGGAGCCGCGGCCCCGGCTGCCGCCCCCGGCGCGAAGGCCCCGGCCAGCGCATCGAGGTGGGCCGGCGTCAGCTTGACCAACCCGAAGCCGTCGGGGCCCGAGAGGGCCGCCGCCAGATGCTCGACGCCCGGCCCCTCGGGCAGCAGCGCGACGCGCCCGCCGGCCGTCAGCGGCAGCAGGAGGCTGGTCACCGTCAGGTCGAAGCCGAGCGGGGAGTGGACGGGGGCGCCGCCCGCGGCCGGGTAGGCCCGGCCCGCCCAGCCGAGATAGTTCGAGAGGCCGGCGTGGGTGACGGCGACGCCTTTGGGCCGGCCGGTCGAGCCCGACGCGTAGATGACGTAGCAGAGGTTGTCAGCCGCGGGCGCGAGGCCCGGGTCGGCGTCCGCTTCGGCGGCCAGTTCATCGGCCAGCAGGTCGAGGCAGAGCGCCTCGCCGCCCCAGCTTTGGGCCGCCGCGGCGGCCAGCGCCGAGTCGGTCAGCAGCAGCGATGAGCCGGAGTCTGCGAGCATGAAGCGGAGGCGCTCGCGCGGGTACTGCGGGTCGAGGGGGACGTAACAGCCCCCGGCCTTGAGCACGGCCAGCAGCGCGCCGACCATCTCGGGCGAGCGCCACAGGAGGATGGCGACGCGCGAGTCGGGGCCGACGCCGAGGCGGCGCAGGCGGTGCGCCAGTTGGTTCGCCCGCCCGTTCAATTCGCCGTAGGTCGTCGGCTCGCCGCCGCAGTCGAGGGCGACGGCGTCGGGCGCGCGCCGGACTTGCTCCTCGAAGAGTTGGTGCGCGCACAGGCCGCGCGGGTCTTCGCGCGCCGTGTCGTTGTAGTCGAAGAGCAGGCGGCGCCGCTCCCCTTCGTCGAGCAGCGGCAGGTCGTGGAGGCGCACGTCCGGGTCGGCGGCGATTCCGCGCAGGAGCGTCCGGAAGTGCGCGCTCATGCGCTCGATGGTCGAGGCGTCAAAGAGGTCTGTGCTGTACTCGAAGGAGGCCGACAGCCCGGCCTCGCCCTCCTCGGCCATCAGGGTGAGGTCGAACTTCGCCGTCGCGCGCTCGACCTCCAGCAGGCTGAGCGTCACGCCGGGCAGGCGCGGCTCGGCCCGCGGCGCGTTCTGTAGCACGAGCATCACCTGAAAGAGCGGCGCGTGGCCGAGGCTGCGCTCGGGCCGCAGCTCATCCACCAGCTTCTCGAAGGGCGCCTCGCGGTGCGCGTGCGCTTCGAGCATGTGGCCGCGCGTCCGCGCCAGCAACTCCCTGAAGGTCGGGCCGCCCGAGAGGTCTGCGCGCGCCACCAGCGTGTTGACGAAGAACCCGATGAGCGGCTCGACCTCCGGCCGGTCGCGGTTGGCATCGACCGTCCCGACGCAGATGTCCTCCTGCCCCGTGTAGCGATGCAGGAAGGTGCCGAAGGCCGCCAGCAGCAGCATGAAGAGGGTGCAGTCCTCCTGCTTGCAGAGCGACTTGAGCGAGCCGTAGAGGTCGGCGGGCAGCGCGAAATTATGGGCCGCGCCTCTGAAGCTTTGGGCGGCCGGGCGCGGACGATCCGTGGGGAGTTCGAGCACGTCCGTGGCCCCGGCCAAGCGCCGCCTCCAGTAAGAGAGTTGAGCTTCGAGCGCCTCGCCGCGGAGCCGCTCGCGCTGCCACACGGCGTAGTCGGCGTACTGGATCGGCAACTCCGCGAGCGGCGACTCCTCGCCCCGCGCGTAGGCCGCGTAGAGCGCGCCCAGCTCGCGGATGAGCAGGCCGGTAGACCAGCCGTCCGAGACGATGTGATGCATCGTCAGGAGGATGACGTGCTCCTGCTCGCACAGGCGCAGCAGAGAGGCCCGCAGCAGCGGCCCCCGCGTCAGGTCGAAAGGCCGCCGCGCCTCTTCGTCGGCGCGGCGTCGCACCTCTGCCCGCTTCTCCGCCTCGCCGAACCCACGCAGCTCCGTGACCGGCAGCTTCAGAGTGAGGCTCGGGAGGATGACCTGTACGGGCAGGCCGTCAACAGACTGAAAGGTCGTCCGCAGCGACTCGTGCCGCCGGACGATTTCGTTGAGGCCCCGCTCCAGAGCGCAGACATCGAGCGGCCCCCCAAGTCTGGCCGCCACGGGGATGTTGTAGGTGGAGCTGTCGGCGTCCAGTTGGTCGAGAAACCACAAACGCTGCTGCGCGTAGGAAAGCGGCCACGGGCCTTCCCCGCCCCGGCGCGGGATGGCCTGCCCGGAGGAGACTTTAATCCCCTTCTCCTGTAGCCGCATGGCGAGCAGCTTGCGCCGGTCTAAAGAGATGTCTGCGAACTTCATCTATTAACCTTCCGTGACAAGCCCGACCGCGCCTGATGTCTATGAGTTTTTAAGTAAGGGTGGGAACAGTTGATGCGCCCCTTGAGAGACTACGCGCGCGTGTTGACTTCTCAGTCGATGGTGGCGAGAAGGTCGTCAAGCTCGCGCTGGGTCAACCCGGCCGCCGGGAAGTCCGACGGGGCGGGCCCGCCCGCGCCCCCACACCCCGCCACCAGCGAGCGCAACTCCTCGGCCATCCACCCGGCCGCCAGCCCCACCGTCTCGCCTCGGTGCAGCCCCCGGCTGTAGCCCCACGTCATCACCATCCGCCCCCCGGCCACCCC
>DATMVI010000615.1:0-5069 GCA_035563275.1 Pyrinomonadaceae bacterium | reverse complement strand
TCTACGGCCCTTTGGAGCGAGCGGAGCGACTCTTCGTCGTCAGACCCCGACCAGCTCCCCATGCCCCACATGCCGTAGCCGATCTCGCCCACAGACCAGCCCGCGCGCCCGAACCGCCGGTATTTCAACGCACGCCTCCCCGCCCGTCCGCCTCACTTCCGCGCCGTCTTGCGCAGCCGCTCGGCCGCCCGCCGGATGTCGCCGCTCAGTTGGATCACGTCGAGCAGGTCGCGGCCCGCCTTCGCCGACTGCTCCACGTCGACCACGTCGAGGGTCTTGAAGACGGGGCTCTCGGTGAAGCTGTCGATCCGCTGGCACATCCTGACGAGCGCGTCCCTGACATCGGCGTCGGCCAGCTCGTGCTGGCGCTCCTCCTTCTTCTCTTCGGGCGCGGCCTCGCGCACGAGGTGCGACTTGAGGCGGCCGGCGCGCTTGTTAATCTCCTCGGCCTCGCCGGCGATGAACTTGTAGTCGAGCGGCCGGCCGGAGAGGACGTGGCGGGCGACGTTGTTGCGCAGGAGCTGGATGCGGCGGAAGTCTTCCCTGACCTGCTCGGCGGCGGCCTCGAAGCTCCGGCTGCTGCCCGGCTTCGAGGCCCTGAGCATCTCCGTGTTGCGCAGCATCGCCTCGCGCTGCTGCCTTGAGCGCACCTCGACCATGGGGTTGCGGCCGGTGTTTTCGGGCGGCCCGGCGGGCGGGCGCGGCTGGGCGCGGGCCCCGGCGGCGAGCGCGAGCAGACAGACGAAGGCCGCGAAGCAGGCCGCGAGCGACGGCGAAAGGGCGCGATGATTTCTCATGGCCGGTCTCCTCTTCCGTGTGTCAGGAGCGGCCAGTATAATCCCGCGCCCGCGCGCGCACAACGTTCTCGCGGCCCGCGCCGGTCTTCTTCAGCGCGGCGTCGCCGTGCCGTCGAAGTAGGCTTTCGTCCGCGGCCAGAGGAACTCGGCCACCTTGCGGCCGAGTTCGAGGCCGGCGACGTTGTCGGCCTGAATGTGGTAGCCGCCCATGACGCGCGAGATGCCGGCCATCTCGGCCGTCGCCGTAAACGTCGGCAGCTTCAGAGTCACCGTGCCGTCCTGCGCGACGCCGACGGCCGGCCGGCCGTCCACCATCTGTTTGTCCTCGCAGGAGATGCCCGGCTCGGTCAGCTCGCCGGCGTGGCGCACCTCGGTCGCGCCGAAGTGGTCGCTGCCCGTGAACAGCTCCAGAATCTTCGCCGAGGCCGCGCTCACCGTGCTGTGGCCGGAGACGTAGCCGGGGAACGGCGGCGTGATGAAGACGGCGGGCGAGTACGGGTGCCAGTCCGCGGCCTTGAGCACGGCGAAGCCCCTGCCGGGGCCGGCCCACCCGCGCACGTCCTTGCCCCTGTAGTAGTGGCGCACGAGCGTCCACGGGCGCGAGGAGTCGTAGTAGCGCTTCGCCTCCCACGCGGCGATGAAGGCGTCCATGGCGACGTTGCCGACGGCGAAGAAGAGCTTCACGTCCTTGTCCACGTCGTGGCGGTCGCGCGCCGAGACGGCCTGCGCGAACCTGAGCCAGTGGCCCGACTGCCCGGTCGAGCGCGGGCCGTCGCGCATGAACTCGACGACGGCCTTCTGCTCCAGCGTCAGGCTGGAGTTGAAGGCGAGGACTTCGTCCACCTCCTTCTTCAACTGCTCGGAGCCGACCTTCGGCGGCGGCCCCGGCCGGAACTGGTCGCTGCGCTCCAGCGCGAAGGTCTTGACGCGGTACCAGTGCGGGGTGAGGAAGCCGGGCGTGACCTTGCCGCCGTCGCCCTTGCCGTTGTCGAACGGGATGGGCTGCCAGCAGTCGGGGTCGATGATCTTGTCGGCCGGGTTGATCGGCTTGTAGAAGGTGTAGTCCGAATAAGGCTTGCCGTCCGAGCCGACCTCGTCGCCGTGGTGGTTCGAGCCGTCGCGGCGCCGGTACTCGATGACGGCGGCCGCCGCCGCGTTGCCGACGCCCTGCGGCGTCGCCGGGTCGGTCGAGTCGTCCGCCGGGTCGAAGCCGTACCGGCGCATCTGGCCGGTGATCCACGGCTCGTCCTCGGGGAAGAGGTAGAGCAGCGCGCGGTAGGTGGCGTAGGCGATGGCCTTGCGCTTGTTGGCCTCGGTGCGCTCCGGGGCGGGGCGGCGCAGCCGGCCGCCGAGCCGCGTCCCGACGGCCTTGTCGTCGTAGGCCGCCCACGCGTCGTACATGCAGGTGACGACGATGCCGAGCATGCGCGAGCCGATGGTCGGGCGCGCGCCGCTGCGCTCGTGCTCGCGCGCCGTGGCTTCGAGGGCGATGTCGAGCCACTCGTAGGCCGCCGACTTCTTGTGCTCCCGCGGCGCGCGGGCGGCGGCCGGCGCGGCGTTGGGCGCGGCGGCGACGAGCGCCGCGAGCAGCAGGGCGGCGGCCGGCTTGCGGGCCGCCTTCATGTCTCTCAGGAATCTGACGAGGGTTTTCATGTGACTGAATGCTCCGCGGGGGCGGCCGCGCCGGCGGCGGCCTTGCCCGGTAAAGTCCACCGCGCCCGCGGCGGCGCGGCGGGTGGAACCCGCGAGGCGGCGACGGGCGAGTAAGTTGTTTGACAGCGGTGCGGGCGAACCGGCGGCCGGAGGCGCGCCGGCGTTAAAGTGGGACGCGCTTTTATCTCACCGCGTTCTCGGCTTCGTCCATCGGGGAATTCACTGACGGGGCGGGCGGCGGGCGGGCTCGGCTTACGTGTCCACGAGCCAGCCGCGGTCGAGCGCGTAGCGGACGGCGTCGGCGCGGTTCTTCAGTTCGAGCTTGGCCATGATGTTGCCCTTGTGCGACTCGACGGTGCGGACGCTGATGCCGAGCCGCGAAGAGATTTCCTTGTTCGTGTAGCCCTTCGCGATGAGCACGAGAATCTCCTCCTCGCGCGAGGTCAGCTCGCCGCGCCGCAGCTCGCCGCGCAGGCGCGGCACGCCCGCCGCCGCGGCCGGCCGCTCCGAGAGGTGCGGGTCGAGGTAGGCGCCGCCGGCGGCGACCACGCGGATCGCCTCGATCAACCCCTTCGCCGCCATCTTCTTCAGCACGTAGCCGGAGGCCCCGGCTTCGAGCATCTGCGTGAGGTAAGCCTGATTGTCGTAGGCCGTGAGCGCCAGCACCTTCACGCCGGGCCGGTCGCGCTTGAGCTGGCGCGTGGCCTGTATGCCGTCGAGCGTCGGCATCGAGATGTCCATGAGCACCACGTCCGGCTCGGTCTCGGCCGCCTTCTCCAGCGCCTCGCGCCCGTCGGCCGCGCCGCCGACGACGACCATGTCCGGCTGCGCGTCGATGAGCGAGCAGAGGCCGTCGCGGATGAGCGCGTGGTCGTCGGCGAGGAGGACTTTGAGCTTGGCCGTCGTCGTCATCCCGCTTCGCCCCCCCCGCGCAGGGGCACGCGCGCGACCAGAGTCGTCCCCGCGCCGGCCGCCGACTCGATGTCGAGCGAGCCGCCCGCCAGCTCGACCCGCTCGCGCATCCCGAGCAGCCCCATCTTCCTGCGCGCCCCCGGCCGCTCGGCCGACCCTTCGGCGTCGAACCCGCGGCCGTTGTCCTCGACCACGAGCAAGACCTGCTCGGGCGTCTGCTCCAAGACGAGCGTCACGTCGCGCGCCGAGGCGTGCTTGACGACGTTCGTCAAAGCCTCCTGCGCGACGCGGTAGAGGGCCGTCTCGGCCTCCGACGTGAGCCGGCGGCAGTCGCCGCCCGCGCTGACGAAATCCACCGCGACGCCCGTGCGCCGCGACCACTGCTCGGCGTAGGTGGCGACGGCGTCCTTCAGCCCGAGGTGGTCGAGCTCCGGCGGCCGCAGCTCCCAAGCCAGATCGCGCACCTCCTGCGAGAGGCCTTCGGCCAAGTCGCGCAGCCGGCGCCAGCCCTCGTCCGAGGCGCGCGACGGGCCGCCCCCGTGGACTTCGAGGCCGAGCGCGAGCGCCGTCAGGTGCTGCCCCATCTTGTCGTGCAGCTCGCGCGAGAGTCGCGCGCGCTCCTCCTCCTGCGCCGCGACCAGACGGCGCAACAACTGGCGGCGCGCCGCCTCGGCCCGCTGCCTCCGGCTGTCGACCCTGTCGAGCAGCCGCGCGGCGAACCACACTAGCGCCGAGAAGGTGACGACGCTCCCGACCACGAGCAGCGACGTGCCGAGCGACTGCTCGAACAGCCCCGCGCGCTGGCCGAAGACGGTCAGCCACCCGAGCAGAAGGGGCACGCCGACGGCCGCCGCCAAAAGCCGCCGCGCCACCATCCCGCCCACGCTGCGGTTCGTGAAGACGGCCACCGGCCCGCGCCGCGGGTGCGTCAGCAGGACGCCGGCGCTCAGGACGCCGAAGGTCAGCGCCGTGTGCACGGCCATCCCCGTCCGCGGGCTGATGCCGTAGAGGAACATGACGCTGTAGGTGTAGCCGACGAGGGCGAGCAGCGAGACGAGCCCGACCGCGAGGGCGAGCAGCTGCGAAAGCTCGACGCCGCGGCGCACCGAGCGCGACGCGACGAGCAGCGCCACCCCGCTCAGCAGAAAACTGAGGCTCGTGTGCGGCGACATCCTGCCGGGCAGCCCCGAGTCGTCGCCCGCGTGCGCGCCGCCGAGCAGCATGCGGTCGATGCGGAGGTCTACGTCGAAGGCGTACTCGGCGAGCGTGAGCGCCCCGAGCGCGGCGGCCGCCGAGGCGCAGACGACGGCGGCGCGCGCGCGGCTTCGTCCGCCGCGGCCGGGCCGCCGCGCCCAGAGGGCGAGGCCCGAGAGCACGAAGGCCGCCGCCGTGTTCGGCACCATCGCCGGCAGGCCCGGCAGCACGCTCTTCAGGAAAGAGATGTCGAGGAACCAGCCGCCCAGCACGGCGCAGCCGACGGCGCAGCACGCCGCGGTCGCCGCCCCCGGCACGGCGCTCAGCCGCGCGTCCGTCAGCCTCCCGCGCCCGCCGCCGCCGCGCCCATCCTCTGCGTGCTCACCCAACGCCGAAGCCTCCCGCCGTCGCCGCGCCGCCCGAGCCCCGAAGCGTCCCCGCGCCTTCGCCTTTCGGCCCGCGCGCGGCGCGGAGTGACGCCCCTGACGGGGGCGAGGCGGAACTGGCGTGTCT
>DATMVI010000614.1:0-25457 GCA_035563275.1 Pyrinomonadaceae bacterium | reverse complement strand
TCCTCACCTACAGCGCCGGCTGGGCCTACGACCGACTCGTCGGGCGGTATCAGGCTTACCAGTTGAGCAGCGAGTGGTCGGTGGCCCCCGACTGGTGGCTCGACAGCGGCGGCGGCGGCGGCACCTACGGCGGCGAGACCTACGCCCGCCACAACGAACTCCAGCCGGTTTACTAATCAACCGGCGCCTCGGTTCCCCCGCGGCGGACGGGGGAACCGAGGCGTCGCCCACCCGCGCGCGACGCCTCGACGCGAAAGATAAAGGACTCGCGGGCCGACGGCCCGACGCCGGCGCCGGGGGCGAGACATCTTGAGAACTGAAATGGTGGAGGTGGAGAGATGAAACGTGTCAAGCGCTCGCTTTCCTGCGCCGTCAGAGCCGCGGCCCTGCTCTGGCTCGTCACTCACTTCACGCTGACCGTGGCTTACGTGATGCCGATCAACCCGATCAAGATTAGGCACATGCGCCTGCTCGACATGACCATCGGCACTTATTTCCAACAGAACTGGAGCCTGTTCGCCCCCAACCCGCTCTCGAACGATCAGGCGCTGATCGCCCGCTGCCTGTCGGCCGAGGAGGGGGCCGCGGCCGGCGAGGGGAGGCTGCCCGTCAACGGCTGGCACGACCTCTCGACCCCCTTCTGGGCGCGCTTCCAGCAGAACCGCTTCTCGGCTTACGACCGGCTCGTGCGGCCGCAGTCGAACGCCATCCGCGAGTACATGGCGGGCGGCCCCGAACTCGAAGAGTGGTACGAGGGCTGTAAGAAGGGCTACCCGGAAGCCTGCAAGCGGGTGGAGGACGGGGTGGCGCGCTCGCGCCAGTGGTCGGGCGAGATGCTCAAGAAGATCGGCTCCGGCTTCTGCCTTGAGACCGACCGGGCGGCCACCCACGTCGCCCTCGGGCTGCGCGAGACGCCCGCCGTCCCGTGGTCGAAGAGGCACTCGGACGAGGCGCCGGAGACGAAGGTCTACAACCTCGGCATTTACCCCCTTGACCGGGCGGTCGCCACGACCGGCCTGCACATCGGAGGTGCGAAATGAAGACCCTCAGGAACGCACTGGGGTGGCTGGCCGACGAGCCCCGCCAGCTCACCGGCGTCCGGATTCTGCAAGTCGCCATCGGCTTGATGCTCCTGTTCCGCGTCTTCACCGAGATTCCGTTCGCGAGTTACCTGTGGGGGCCGCGCAGCATCGCCAACGGCTCGACCGTCGCCCTCTTCGGCCTCGTGCCGGGCGCGCTGCTCGACACCGCCTTCGCCACCGACGCCGGGGTGCGGCTCGTCCTCGGCCTGATGGGGGCGGCCGCGCTCGCCCTCGTGCTGGGCCTGCGGACGCGGCTGGCGACCGGGGTCGCGTGGCTCACGTTCATGATGCTGAACCTGCGGCTGCCCTCGCTCGGCGACGGCGGCGACAACATCGTGCAGCTGGTGCTGGTCTACATGCTGTTCCTGATCCCGGCCGGTCAGGCGCGCGCGCGCGGGAGTCTGGCCGTGTGGCTGCACAACGTCGCGGTCATCGCCATCGGCGCGCAGCTGGTCGTCCTCTACCTGACCTCCGGCTTCCTCAAGACGCACGGCAGCGTCTGGCAGAACGGGACGGCGCTCTACATGATCGGGCAGGTCGAGTGGTTCTCGCTGCCGGCCCTGCGCGGCATGTTCAAAGACCCGTACGTGGTGACGCTGGCGACCTACAGCTCGATGATGTTTCAGGTGTGGTTCCCCGTCGCGATCTTCTCGCGGATGAAGCTGCCGTGGATTCTGATGGGCATCTGCTTCCACCTCGGCATCGCCACCTTCATGGGCCTGATCACCTTCTCGACCGTGATGATCGGCATGGAGCTGTTCCTCATCACCGACGGGGAGTACGGCCGGATGCGGCAGAGGGCCGCGGAGCTGCGCGGCCGGCTGGCGCGCTTCCTCTTCCCGCAGGTCGAGGCCGAGCCGCGGATGCTCCTCTTCATCGACGGGTTCTGCCCGAAGTGCCGCGCGGTCGGGCGCGCCCTCGGGAAGATGGATCGCAGGGGCGCGCTGCGCGTCAGTTCCTTCCGCCACGGCGACGAATACGCGGCCCACGGCATCACGGCCGAGGCCCTCGAACGCCGGATGCACGTCGTCGATTTGACGACGGGCGAAGTCCGCGCCGGGTTCGCCGCCGCGCGCGCCCTCGCCTCGCTGATTCTTTACCTGTACCCGCTGCGCCCGCTCCTCGCCGCCCTCGACCTCGCGGGGCTCGGCGAGCGCCTGTACGACGCGCTGGCTTCGCGCCGGCTCATCGTGCCCGACCCCGCGCTGTGCGGGGCGAGCTGCAACGCCGACTTCGACGCCCCGGCCGTGGCCGAGGCCGTCAGGGAGGGCTGAGGCGTCATGTCCGGAGTGCGCCTGCATAACGTCTGGTTCGCTTACGAGCCGAGCCGGCCCGTGCTCGCCGGCCTCGACCTGTACGCGCGCGGGGGCGAAATCCTCGGCTTCCTCGGGGCCAACGGCGCCGGCAAGACGACGACCTTCCGCCTCCTGTCGGGGCTGCTGCGGCCCGACTCGGGCGAGGTCGAGGTGGCCGGCGTCTCGGTCCCGGCCGACCCGCGGGAGGCGCGGCTCCGCTCGGCTTACGTGCCCGACGAGCCGCTCCTCTACCCGACGCTGAGCGCGCTGGAGAACCTGAACATGTTCGCGCTGCTGTGGGGCGTGCCCCGGTCGGCGATGCGCGAGCGCTCCGAGACGCTGCTGCGGCAGGTGGACTTGTGGGCCGTCCGCCACCAGTGGGTGCGGACTTACTCGCGCGGCATGCGGCAGAAGCTGGCCCTCTGCGCCGCGCTGCTCCACGAGCCGCGCGTGCTGCTGATGGACGAGCCTTTCAACGGGCTCGACATCGGGGCCGTGCTCTGGGCGCGCAACCTCCTGCACCAGTTCGCCGACGCCGGCGGGTGCGTCGTCTTCACCAGCCACACGCCCGAACTCGTCGAGTCCATCGCCGATCAGGTCGCCATCCTTCATCAGGGGCGGGTCGCCTACTCGAACAGCCGCGTGGGGACGCTCGCGGACGGCGGCGTGCTCAGCGTCTACCAGCAGGTCTGCGAGGGGGCCATCCAAGAGGTGGACGAGGTGGTCGCATGATGTTGGCCGGCGCACTCGCATGGGAGACCCGCAGCACCCTGCGCGCGCTCGTCCCGCCGACGTGGCTGAGGCGGTCGCTGCTGGGCCTGCTCTTCGTGATGTCGGCGGCGGGCTGCGCGGCGATGGCGCTGATCCCGTTCGGCCGCGCCGGGGCCGCCGAGATGTCGGTCGGCCTCTTCTCGGGGCTGTTGGTCGCCAACCTGCTCCTCGCGGCGGGCGTCGCCGTCGGCGGGGCGGCGGCGCTCGTGCGCCAGCCCGAGCGCTTCCGCCTGCTCGAAGTCGCGCCGGTCTCCCCGGCGGCGGTGACGGCGCTGCCGCTCGCGTCGGTGCTGCTCGTCAGCCTGCTGCCCCTCGCGCTGCTGTTCGCGCCGTTCGTGGTGGCCGCCCTCCGGCTCGACCCGCTGACGGCGGGCGGCATGGTGCTGGCGGGGGCGGCGGCGGTGGCGTGGGCGGCCCTGCTCGCGCTCCGCATCACGCTCGGGCTGGCGCGGCGCTTCGGCAGGGAGCAGGGCGCGCGCTTCGCGACGGCCTTCAGCGTCGTCGCGGCCTTCGGCGCGCTCCTCGGCCTACGCTCTCTGCTCAGGCTCTCGACCGGCCCGGCCCCGGTGCTCGTCTTCCTGCTGCTGACGCTCTTCCTGTTGCCGAGGCTGTGGAGGGGCGCGGCCGGGGCCTTCGTGGCGCTGCTGCGGCAGGCCGAGCCGCCGCGCTTCGGCGGCGAGCCGGCGTGGGGCAGCCCGTCGTGGGGGCGTCTGCTGGCGCGCACGCAGGCCCCGTGGGCCGCCTTCGGCGCGCTGCCGGCCCTCCTGTGCGTGGCGCTCGTCGAGATGCCGTGGCGCGGCGGGGCCGCGGCGGTGCTGCTGGTCTCACTCGTGATGACCCCGCTCCGGCATCTGCTCGCGCCGGAGTTCGAGCGGCCGGAGCGGTGGCGGCTCGCGCCCCGCGGGGCCGCGCTGAGGTGGTCGCTGCTGCTCAACGTGGGGGGGCCGTCGGCGCTCGCGGCGCTCGCCGCGGCGGCCGCGGCCGGGTGGGGCGAGTGGGCGTGGGTCGGCGGCGTCGCCGTGCTGCTCGCCCTCACGCCCCTGACTTTCACGCTCACGAAAGGCGTCGCGCGCCACACGGCGCAGGGTGCCCTGATGCTCGTCGCCATGTTCACGGAGTTCCTCCGCTGACGGGGTTCTCCCGCCATCCATCAACGTCACTCACCGAGGAAGGAGATAGCCTATGCGTCGCGCCAGTGTGATCACGTTCGCCGTCGGGCTGACGGTGATGATTCTCGGGATGGCCAAGGTCGTCGAGGGCGGCCTGCTGCTCGGCATGCTCCTCGGCTTCGCCGGGGCGGTCTGCTTCGGCCTCAGCTTCATCCGCCGCCCGGACGCGCGGCCGGACGCGCCGCCGGCGCTTCCGCTCGTCTCCCGCGTGGTCGAGGTCTTCACCGGCTCGACGCGCGTCTTCACGGAGCTGCACGCGCGCCCGCGGTGGCTGGCCGCGCTGCTCATCATCGCCGCCTCGGGCTTCGCCTACAACGTGGTCTTCACCATCCGCGTAACCCCCGAGGTGATCACGGCGGCCGGCATGAACAAGGCGGTCGAGGCCGGCATCATCTCGCCCGAGAGGGCCGCGCAGGTGATGGAGGTGCAGGTGGCGAGCGCGCGCTCGATCGTCGGCCGGGTCTCCGACGGGGTCGGGCAGTTCATCGCGGCGCTCTTCGTGATGATGGTGCTGGCGGGGCTCTACTGGGGCGGCGTGAGGCTCTTCGGCGGGCGCATCAACTTCTGGGCGGCGCTGTGCGTCGCCATCTACGCCTCGCTGCCGCCGGTGGTCATCAACAACCTGCTGAGCATCTTCCTGCTCTACGTCAAGTCGCCCGACGAGATCGACCCGATCCGCGACCAGCAGGGGCTGCTGCGTGACAACCTCGGCGTCCTCTTCTCGCCCTCCTCGCAGCCGATCCTCTACACGGCCGCGAGTTTCGTCGGCGTCCTCACGCTCTACCGCCTGTGGCTGACGGCGCGCGGGCTGCGCCACGCCGGCGAGCGCGTGAGCGCGGAGGCCGCGTGGGCCATCAGCCTCGGGCTGTGGGGCACGGGGTTGCTGCTCGGGCTGGCTTGGGTGGCGCTCTTCCCGAGCATGGCGTGAGCGGGCGGCGCGGGGGCGCGGGCGGGAGGGCAACTCCCGCCCGCGCCCCGCTACTCGTAGCGCAGGGCCTCGATGGGGTCGAGGCGGGCGGCCTTCCACGCGGGCCAAAGGCCGAAGACGAGGCCGATGCCGACGCTGACGAGGAAGCCGACGAGCGGCGCCCAGTAAGGGACGTAGGAGGGGAGCGCCTGACGGACGACGAACGAGGTCGCCCACCCCAGCCCGAGCCCGATCAGGCCGCCGACGCCGGTGAGCGTCGCCGCCTCGATGAGGAACTGCCACAGGATGTCGCGGCGGCGCGCCCCCACGGCCTTGCGCACCCCGATCTCGCGGGTGCGCTCCGTCACGCAGATCAGCATGATGTTCATCACGCCGATGCCGCCGACGAGCAGGGCGACCGACGAGATGACGAGCATCGCGGTCGAGACGCCGGAGGTGATCGAGCGGAAGGTCTCGATGATGGAGTCGGACGTGCTCAGGGTGAAGTTGTTCCCCCCGCGGTAGGGGATGCGGCGGCGCGTGCGCAGCAGGTCTGTGATCTGATCCTTCGCCTCGTCCATCTTCTCCGGGCGCGCGACGGCGAGGAGGTGGACGCCCTCGGCCCGCGGCTTGAAGTGGAGCGCCGCGCCGAAGGGGATGTAGATGTGGTTGTCCTGCGCGCCGTCGCCGCCGAGCACCCGCTCGCGCGCCTCCAGCACCCCGACGACGCGGAACTCGCGCCGCCCGACCTTCAGCGTCCGGCCGACCGGCGGCTCCGGCCAGAAGAGGCTCTCGGCGACCCCCTCGCCGATGACGCAGACCTCCTGATTCGTGCTGCTCTCGAAGGGCGAGAAGAAGCGCCCCTCCGAAACCCACTCGATCCCGACCAGCTCGTACTCGGGCAGCGTGCCCATCACGCGCACGTTGGCCGCCGTCTTGCCCCCGCGCGAGACGACCGTCGGGCCGCCGAAGAAGGTGAAGCTAACGTCGAGGAAGGGGACGGCCATCTCGACCGCCGGCAGGGTGGCGAGGGCCACGGCGTCGTCGGCCGTCAGCTCCTCGCGGACGCGCTCGTCGTGGAACAGGCGGCTGAGGCTGAGCGGCGGCGCCGAGCGGTAGATGAAGATCGAGCGCGTGCCGAACGACTCGACCTCCTTCTTCACCGCCACGTCGATGCCGCTGATGACCGAGGCGATGGCCACCACCGTCCAGACGCCGATCACCACGCCGAAGAGGGTCAGCGCGGAGCGCGTCTTGTGGGCGCGCAGCGTGAGCAGCGCCATCATCAGGTTCTCGCGCAGGTTCGTCCGCACGCGGTTCGCGCCTCCTCACTCGACGTGCAGGGCCTCGATGGGGTCGAGGCGGGCGGCCTTCCACGCGGGGAAGGCGCCCGAGAGCATGCCGATGACGCTCGACACCGCGAAGGCGAGGCCGACCGCCAGAAGGGAGAGGTAGGAGGGGAAGAAGTAGGCGTCCACGAGGCGGCTCCCGACCCACGCCAGCACGACGCCGGCCAGCCCGCCGCAGGCCGAGAGCACGACCGCCTCGACGAGGAACTGCTTGAGGATGTCGCGGCGGCGCGCCCCGAGAGCCTTCCGCAGCCCGATCTCCTTCGTCCGCTCGCCGACCGAGACCAGCATCACGTTCATAATCACGATGCCGCCGACGGCCAGAGAGATCGAGGGGACGGCGACGGCCACGACGTAGACGGGGCCGAGGACGCGGTCGCGCACGCCCTTGATGGCGTCGGGCGTGATGATGCCGAAGTTGTCCTTCTCGCCCGGCCCGAGGCGGCGGCGGGCGCGCAGCAGCACGCGCGCCTCCTCGACGGCCTCGGCGAAGGTCTCGTCCGAGCGCGCCTTGGCGACGAGGTAGAGGGCGCGGTGGCGCTTCAGGCTGCCGAAGTTGTTGGCGTAGGTGGTCAGCGGGATGGTGACGAAGTCGTCCTGCGAGACGCCGAAGACGGCGCCCCGCGCGGCGGCCACCCCGACCACGCGGTAGGGGATGCCGTTGATCTTGATCTCGCGGTCGACGGCCGGGTTGTGGCCGAAGAGTTTCCGCGCGACGCCGTCGCCGATGAAGGCCACGCGCTTGGCCGTCTCGTCCTCGGCCGGCACGAAGTAGCGCCCGTCGGCCACGTCGATGCCCTCCAGCTCGGCGCAGTTGGCGGTCGCGCCCTCGACCGAGGTGCCGAAGACGATCCGCAGGTCGCGCCTGAGCTGCGACGAGGTGGGCATGGCCTTGGCCCCGACGCCGCTCATCTTGGCGTGGGCCCGGAGGTGCTCGAAGTCTTCGAGCGTGAGGTCTTTGTTGCGGCGCTGCGCGGCGAGCAGGGCGTCGGTGTCGAGCAGGTCGTCGAACCCGAAGCGGCGGATGGTGAAGGCGTTCGAGCCGATGCCCGCGATCTTCTCGTCCACGTAGGCGTTAAAACCCTGAATCAGCGAGACGATCACCGCGACGGCCGTGATGCCGATGACGAGGCCGAGCAGCGTCAGGCCGGAGCGCAGTTTGTGCGACCAGATGGACTCGCAGGCGAGTTTCAGGACTTCGGTAAACCGCATGGCTGCCTCACCGAAGGGGCGCTCAGAGCTGGGGCGTCGGGCTGTCGCAGTTGTGCCACAAACTCCGGGCGTCGGGGATGACCAACCAGCCCTTGTGGCGGCGGATCAGGCCGGCCGCCTCAAGCTGCTCGAAGAGCCGGCTGAGGTAGGCCGGCGTGATGGCGATCCAGCGGGCGATCTCGTGCCCCTTGAGCGGCAGTTGGAGGCGCACCTCCTTCTGCGCCGCCGGCTCAAGGCCGGACAGTTGCCAGAGCAGTTGCTCGAGGCGCTGCCGGGCCGTGAGGCACCCGAGCATCGTCACGCGGTTCACCTGACTGTGCAGCTCGCGGCTGTGCATCTGGTGGAGCCGCCACGACAGCTCGGCGTTGCTCTTCAACTGGTGCTCGAAGATGCCGGCCGGGATGCGGCGCAGGTTGCAGCGCGTGAGGGTGACGGCCGTCACCGGGTACGACTGCTGGATCAGCACCGAGTCCGTCCCGAGGAGCCAGCCGGGGAACCGCAGGTCGATGATGATCTCGCCGCCGTCCTCGTCGTACCGGCAGAGCTTAATCAGCCCGGTCTCGATCAGGTAGACCTCCTGCGGCGGCGCCCCCTGAAGGAACAGGTTGACGCCGGGCGGGTAGGCTTGCACGGGAGCCAGCACGTTAATCTCCGCCCAGTATTCGGTCATGCAGGAGGAAGCGGGAGGCATGCCGGCGGCGGGGCGGGGCGGCGGCGAATCCAAGTCGGGGTAGATTCCCATGGGGAAGACTCCATCGTGACGCCGTCTTCACGGCCCGCCGGGCGTCGGGCCGCCGGGGGCGCGGGCGAAGGCAGTTCTCCCGCGCCCCGCCGGCGGGCGTTCTTCCGGCAGGCTCGGCGACAGAACCGCGGGCTGTTGGAGTGTCGGGGCCGCGGAGCGGGCCCCCTAATACATCGGCATGGACACGCGTCCCGTTCGGATGAGAGGTACGGGCCGGGAGACGAAAGCCGCACAGTCCATCCTCCGGGACGGGTGTCGAGGGGCTTCGACACCGTTCGGGTGTCCGGAAAGAGTCAGGTGTATGCCCGTGGAAGCGATCCCAAACGCTCGGGATTGCCGTAGCTTGGAAGGGCTAATGCAGAGGGCGCGGCGGTCAGACCTCACAAGCCACTATCCGGTGTGTTGGCCCTGAAATTTTAAGCGGGCGCGCGCGGAGCCGTCTGTCTAAATTTAGACACTCGGCGCGGCCGCGCGCATAAATTTTTAGCCGTGATGGATTCGGGGGGGCCGTCTCAGCCGAAGGCCGCCCGCCCCTCATTCCTGCCCATCTCGTAGCACTCACAGGCGGCCGCCTCCATCCCGCGCCGGTCGGTGATGGTGATCCGGCCGCGGGTGTAGCTGACCAGACTTTTCCGCTGAAGCCCGCACATGATCATGGTGACGTTGGTGCGGGGGACGCCGAGCATGTTGGCGATCGTCTCCTGCGTCAGGCAGAAGGTGTCCGACTGACTGCGGTCGCTGCTGGCGAGCAGCCACCGGCAGAGCCGCTTCTCCGTCAGGTGGAAGCGGTTGCAGAGCACCGACTGCGAAACCTGAAAGAGCAGTCTGTGGACGTAGCGCAGCAGCAGCGCGTGCAGAGCCGTGCCGTGGCAGGCCCGCTCCTGAACCACGCGCCCGCCGATTTTCAGCGCCTCGCCGTCGGCCCGCGCCACCACCCGGTAGGGCACCTCGACGGCGTGCAGGACGGCGGGCAGCCCCACCATCCCCTCGTTGCCGATCATGCCGACCTCGATGACATCGCCCGCCTCGGTCGAGAGCAGCAGAGAGAACACGGCGCTCGTCGGGAAGAAACAGTCCCGCACGGGGCTGCCGGCCTCGTAGAGCACTTCGCCCTTGTTGAGCCGGACGGGCGTTAAAGCGGGGAGCAGACCTTCGTACTCGGCGCGCGGCAGGGACGAGAGTATGTGGTTGCGGCCGTAACGGTCGCGGGCTTGGTCGCTGTTCCTTTGCAGCGTGAGCATGTGTGACACTCCTCGGCGGTCGGGACGGAGGTGGGGCCCCGACTCCCTATCTGCGGACAGCAGCCGGGCCGGTTACGACACGGCTGCCGGCGCGACCGAGGGCGCGGCCGCGTGAGGTGTTACCGGATTCTCGCGGACGCCGCGGGGGCGGGCAAGCGCCGAGGCGCGCCGCCGGCGGGCTGACGTAAGAGCGGGAACACGAGGTACTTGGGAGTTGAGTTTAAGAGAGGTGAGGCGGGGAGCGGCCGGGCGAAGGCAGGAGGCGGGGCGACGGGGGCCAGCCCGCGGCCCTTGCGCAATAGTCACCGCCGGGGAGCGACGGCGGTAACGCGCACGGGCGCCCGGCCGGCAGGGCGTCGCCGCCCTCGCCCCAGCGCTTGCCGCGCTCCTGCCGCTTGACGGGCGCGTGCGCGCTGCCCGGCACGAACTTATTCAGCGAAGGCTGAGGCGGTGACTTCGCCTCGGGCCGCAGCCCGCCCACGGTTAACTGGAGGGCGCTGAAGGGAGCGGGCAGGAGTCGCAGCCCCTCGCCGTCGGAGAAGCAGAGGCTCGCCATGACACCGACCAAGAGGGCGATGCTGAGGCGGGAAGGCGTTCCTGTGCGCTCGTGCCGCTTCACAGGGGTGGTAATTAAATCCGCGCCGTCGGGCTAACGCGCGGCGGGCAACTCGCGATCTGAGGTTAAGGTGAGGGCAGGGTGTTATCGGGCACCGGGCCGCGGCGGACACCCCAAGTCGCCGCGAGGGGGCCGACCGACGCGCGGCCGTCGCGCTTACCGCTCCGGCTCGCCCTCGCCGAGCCTCTCGGCGAGCGGCGGTTGTGGCCCTTCGAAATTCTTATACCTTTCTCTCTCGTCCGGGTCAAATGCGACGGCCAACTGTAAGTGCCCGCACTCGACGCACCCGTAGGCGCGCACGTCCCGCCCCCTGTCGCCCAAGGCCCGGTCCCGAAACGTCCGCCCGCCAGCCTTGAACTTCAGATCGTCCTTCGGGGTCAGCGGGAGCGTCCCTTCGACGAGGCTCGAACTGCCGCACGCCGCGCACTTCATACCCTTACACTCCTTGCCTCTTGATCAGGTACCCGGCAGGTCACGCCGCGCCGCCCACCGCACAAGCTCATAACGACACTTTAACGGCCGTCGCCCCGTAGGGTGTCACCGCAGGTGTTTGTTGAAGAATTCGAGCGTGCGCAACCACGCCTGTTTGGCGGCCGCCTCGTCGTAGCGCGGCGTCGTGTCGTTGTGGAAGCCGTGCTGCTTGCCCTCGTACATGTGCGACGTGAACGCCTTCTTGTTGGCCTTGAGCGCCGCCTCGTAAGCCGCTATCCCGGCGTTGACCCGCTCGTCGTTGCCCGCGTAGTGAAACATCAGCGGCGCGGCAATCTTGGGGACATCGTCCGCGCCCGCTTGGCGGCCGTAGAAGGCGACCCCGGCGCTGAGGTCGGCGCCGAGCCGCACGGCGAGTTGATTCACCATCCCGCCGCCGAAACAGAAACCGACCGCGCCGAGTTTGCCGGTGGAATCGGGTCGCGCTTTGAGCCACTTGGCCGCCGCGACGAAGTCCTCGGTCATCTTCTTACCGTCCACCTTGCGGAAGAGGGCGGCGCCTTCCTCGTCGTCGCCGGGGTAGCCGCCGACGGAAGTCAGCCCGTCGGGCGCGAAGGCGACAAATTTGGAGAGCGCGAGGCGGCGGGCCACGTCTTCGATGTAGGGGTTAAGTCCGCGGTTCTCGTGAATGACGAGCACGACGGGGTGCTTCTTCCCTTGCGCCGGGCGGGCCAGATAGCCCTTGATCGAGCCGTTGCCGGCCGGGGACGGCACGACTTCGTAGCCCACCTTGATGCGCTTGTCTGCGGGCGGAACCTGCTGCGCCCACGCGTAGTTGGGCGTCAGGCTCTGGAAGATGGCCGCGACGGTCAGGCCGCCGACCGCGAACTTGCCGGCGCGGTCGAGGAAGGTGCGGCGGCTGATGTCGCCGTGCTGGTACTCGTGAAAGAGGTCTAACAATTCCTGCGGGTAATCGGATGCTGTCTTACGTTCCATTCTTCCTCCTCGCGTTTGACCGGGCGGAATAATTGCCGACTCCCCAGCCTCGCCGGTGAATCCGGCCACGGGTGGGAAATTAGGAGAGCCTCCGCATTCTAGCCGAGGTGTGGCGGGGCGGGGTAGGCTCGACGGAGAGCCTCGGCAGGTCAACTAAGAAAACGACCCGAAAGATTAGCGCGCTCTTCGGGGCTTGACGGACTTCGAATCTGTGCGCTGCCGCGGCGGCGGCTAATCGCAGAGCGCCGCCGCCGCGGCTTCGCGTAGCGTCAGCGCGCGCCCCCGCGCCCACTCGCGTTCGAGCGTCGCCGGGTCGAGCGACGAGCGGAGCGCCGCCACGTAACGGTCGCGGAGCGACTTCTCCCACTCCTCCAGCGGGGTGCCCGCCGCTTCACAGAGCGCCTCGGCCGCGCCCGCCAGCAGGGCGGCCCGCCCGCCGTCGCCCGCGTGGAGCGCGACGGCCGCCAGCCCGTTTAGCGCGACGGCGGCCCACAGGCTGTTCTCCAGTTCCGCGACCACGGCCAGCGACTCGCGGTAGTAGTCCGAAGCCGCCGCGTAGTCCCCCTTTTCGAGCGACACGCCGCCGAGGTTCGCGAGGATGATCCCGTTCGCGCTGGAGCGGACGTGCCGGCCCCCCGCGGCGAGCGCCTGCTCGTAGAAGGCGCTCGCCGCCTCGTGGTCGCCCGCCATGCGGGCCACTTCGCCTAAGGAGCCGAGAGCCACCGAGAGGGTGTGCGGGGAGTCGAGGCCGCGGGCGATTTCGGCGTACTCGCCGAACACCTCGCGCGCCGCGCGCAGGTCTCCGGCGACCGACAGGGCGTTGCCGAAGCCGCTGAGGGTGATGCCGAGGGTGGCCCGGTCGCCGGAGGCCCGGCCCGCTTTGACCGCCTCGCGCCCGTAGTTGACCGCGGCCTCCGAACGGCCCAAACGTGCCTCACACCGGGTCAACCCGTTCAGGAGTCGCGCGCGCAGGGCCGGGGGCAGCTCCCCCGCTTCGAGCGCCTTCATCAGCCACACCCGCCGCTCCGAGTAGCTGTAGGCCTGCGCGCTCCAATACGACTGGACGCTGGCGACGAAGGCCGCCCCCTCCAGCGGCTCCGCGCCGAGCAGAATCGTGATCGCCGCCTTCAGGTTGTTCTGCTCCCGGCTGAGACGGCGCACCCACGCCACCTGATTCCCGCTGCGGATCGCCGGGTCGGCCTCCGCGGCCAAGCCCTTGAAGTAGCGCGCGAAGGCGAGCCGTGCCTGCCCGGCCTCGCCGCTCGCCTCCAACTGTTCGAGCGCGTACTCGCGCACCACCTCCAGCATCGAGAAGCGCGGCTCGCCGCCCTCCGTCTCCCGCTGCCTCAAGAGGCTCTTGTCCACGAGCGAGCCGAGCGCGTCGAGCACGTCCTCGCCGCCCGCGCCGCAGACCGCCTCGGCCGCCTCCAGCGTGCAACCGCCGACGAAGACCGCCAGCCGCCGCAGCACCGCGCGCTCGCCCTCTTCGAGCAGGTCGTAGCTCCACGCCACGGCCCCTCTCATCGTCTGCTGCCGGGTGGGGAGGTCGCGCGCCCCGCCCGTCAAAAGCTTCAGACTGTGGTCGAGCCGGTCGAGCATCGCCCGCGGCGTCAGCAGCTTGACGCGCGCCGCCGCCAACTCCAAAGCCAGCGGCAGGCCGTCGAGCCGACGGCAAATCTCCGCCACCGCCGACGCGTTCTCCTCCGTCAGCTCGAAGCCGGGCTTGGCCTGCCGCGCCCGCTCCGCGAAGAGCGCCACGGCCGGCACGCGCGCCAGCTCGTCGGGCGTCGGCCGGCTCGCAGGCGGAGGCAGTTCCAGCGGCCCGACCGCGTACTCGTGCTCCGCGCTGAGGCGCAGCGGCGCGCGGCTCGTCGCCAGCGCCTTGAGGCCGGGCGCGGACGCGAGCAGCGCCGAGACGAGCGGCGCGCCTTCGAGCAGGTGCTCGAAGTTGTCGAGCACGAGCAGCAGGCGCTTATCCGAGAGGTGCTGCGCGAGCGCGTCGGCGAGCGAGCCGCCCGGCGTCTCGGCGACGCCGAGCGCCTGCGCGATGGGCGCGGCGATCAACTCCGGGTCGGAGAGCGGCGCGAGGTCGACGGCGACGACGCCGTCGGGGAAGTCCGCGTCGCCGAGCAACTCGCGCCCGACCTCGACGGCGAGGCGCGTCTTGCCCGTCCCGCCCGGCCCGGTCAGCGTCAGCAGCCGCGCCTCGGGCGCGCGCAGCGCCGAGGTGACTTCGGCCAGCTCGCGCCCGCGCCCGATGAGCGCCGTCGTGCGCGGCAGCAGGTGCGTGGGCGTCGTGGTCAGCCGCGTCTCGTGGCCCGCCCCCGTGCCGCGGGTCGCCGAAAGTATGAAGGTGGTGCCGGCCTGCCCCGACGCCCCGCGCGCGCGCCCGACCGCCTCAAGCGCCTCGGCCATCGCGGCGGCCGTCGGGAAGCGCTCGTCGCGCTCCTTGCTCAGCGCCCGCTCGACGACGCGCAGCAGCGCCTCGGGCGCGTGCGGCACGAGGCGCGCGAGCGGCGGCGGCTCCCGCGTCATGATGGCGACGAGCGTGGCCGTCATGCTCTCCTGATTGAACGGCGGGCGGCCCGAGGCCAGCTCGTAGAGCACGACGCCGAGGCTCCACACGTCCGTCCGCCCGTCAACCGCCGCGCCCGACGCCTGCTCCGGCGACATGTAGCGGACGGTGCCCACCAACGCTCCTGTCTCCGTGACCGGGAGGTTGTCGGGCAGCGCGCCCGCCCCGTCTTCGGGCGCGATGGCTTTGGCGATGCCGAAGTCGAGCACCTTGACGAAGCCGTCCTCGCGGCGCATCAGGTTCTCCGGCTTGATGTCGCGGTGGACGATGCCGGCGCGGTGCGCCGCGTCGAGCGCGAGGGCGGCCTGCCGGACGGCGTCGGCCAGCTCGGCCAGCGACGGCCGCGCCGCGCGCACCCACTCGCGCAGGGTGAGTCCTTCGACCAGCTCGGTGACGATGAAGTGCGTGCCCGACTGCTCGCCCACGTCGAAGACGGTGAGGATGTTCGGGTGGTTCAGCGCCGAGGCGGCCTTCGCCTCGCGGACGAAGCGCGCGAGGCGGTTCGGCTCCGAGGCGAACCGCGGCGGGAGGACTTTGAGGGCCACGTCGCGGCCGAGCGCGGAGTCCGTGGCGAGGTAAATCTCGCCCATGCCGCCCGTGCCGATCTGCGAGCGGATACCGTAGCGGCCGAGCCGCGTGTTCGGAGGAAGGGGCATGTTTACGCGAAGCCGGCAACGGCCTGCATAAAACTCTATAACAGGGCGGCGGAAAGCGGAAGCGGGGTGGCCGGAGTCGAAAAGGTCGCTCTAATCAACACCGGCGGGGCGGAATTGAACCCGCGGGTCAGCGGGCGTAGAGGTCTATGACGCGCGCGATGGCGCGGCGGCAGACGGCGCAGAAGCGGTCGGTGCGGGTGAACATGATGCAGTCCACCTCGGGCCGGTAGAAGCCTTTGGCCTCGTAGTTCGCGCCCTCGAAAGCCCCGACGCGCCCGGCGTACTTCTCGCGCGCGAACATGCGCGCTTCGTGTTCGAGCTCTTCGCGGAAGAGCGCCTCCATCACCTCTTCGGGTTTGCGCTCCTCCCTGATCTGCCGCCGCCGCCGCTGAATCTCGCGCGAGTAAGTCTCGAAAGCCTCCTTGCCCCACGGCGTCGGGACGGGCGTGTCGGGCGAGACCAAATCCTTCCACTTCAGAGCGGCGGGGTCGAGCAGCGCCGTCACGTTCGGCTCCCACGGCTCGGTGCGCTCGGCGGCCGGGGCGTAGGCGACCGAGGAGGTGTAATACTCGTCGGCGAGGCCCGCGAAGTGGTGGGCGAACTCGTGGACGAAGACGTAATTGGCGAAAGCGTTATCGGCGGCGACCGTGCCGTAGAGGTTGTGGATGCCGCCGCCGCCGTAGGTGCGGTTGTTGACGAGTATTTCGACGAACTCGTAAGGGGCGAAGGCGGCCGCGCGCCTGAGCGCCCGGTTGTCGAAGGTGAGGACGTAGCGCTCGGAGCCGAAGGCGTCGTAGGTCGCGCCGAGCGGCGAGTCGCGGTAGACGCCCGTCGAGGGGCGCGAGACGCCCGACTCCGCGGCCTGCGGGCTGAGCGCCCAGACGTTGAAATCGTCGCGGCGCTCCTTGAAAGGCGAGGTGGCGAAGAGCACGGCGGCCATCCGCCGCGCGTCGGCCTCAAACTTCTTCTGCTCGGCCGCCGTGTAGCCGTCGCCGAGGATGAGGAAGTCGACTTTCGTCGAGGGGTCGCCGCTGCGCCGAATCTCGATGAGGGGCGCGGGCGGCGCGGGCGTCGAACGGTCGATGAAAATGTCTTTGGGGTCAACGTCCGCCGTCCAGACTTCGCGGAAGGCGTTCTTCGCGTCGCGCTTGTGCAGGACGACCTTCACGGGCGCTTCGGGCGAGGGGAAGCGGAGCGACTCGTGGAAGGTGCGGCGCACGCTCTTGGCCTCGTCCGTCGTCTCCCACTCGCCGTAGATCGAGGCGAAGCCGCGCGAGTAGAGGACGCGGCCGGTCTTCGCGTCCCTGACCTCGAAGAGGTACTTGCCGAGGTTGGTGTCGTCCACGGGGCGGCGCGGGCTGCCGGGCCACGCCAGCGGCTCGACGACGACGCGGTCGAGGCTGAAGACCTCCCCGGCCGAGTTGCCGGTGTGGTAGAAGTCGAGCCGCATCGTCCGCGTCGTCTGCGGGGCGAAGGGCGCGGGCAGGAGGGTCAGGGCGAGGAGCGCAAGGGTCGCGAGCACGGTTTTAGCCATGCGCCCATTTTACACGCGGGCGCGCCGGGGCGGCGACGCGCTCGCGGCCTACGCGCGCAGGACGGAGCGGAAGAGCGCCTCGTATTGCCCGGTGACGGCGGCGAGGTGGAAGTGCTCGCGGACTCGTTCGCGCGCCGCCTCGCCCAGTTGGGCGCGCCCGGCCGAGCCGAGGCGGATCAACTCGCGCCACGCCTCGGCCAGAGCTTCGGAGTCTCTCGGCGGCACGACCAGCCCCGTCGGCCCGACGAGCTTGGCCGCGTCGCCCACGTCCGTCACCACGCAGGGCACGCCGCACGCCATCGCCTCGCCGACGACGAGCGGGAAGCTCTCGCCGTAGGAGGACGACAGCGAGCAGATGTCGGAGGCGGCGATGAGGCGCGGGATGTCGCTGCGCTCGCCGAGCAGGTGGGCGCGACCTTCGAGGCCCCAGCGCGCGAGCAGGCGGCGGAGCACGGGGTTGTCGGCGTCAACCTCCCGGCCGACGAGCAGGAAGCGGGCCGCGTGGTTGTCCTCGGAGAGCAACGAGGCGGCGCGCAGGAAGTTGATATGATCCTTCATCGGGTGGAAGCGCCCGACCAGCCCGATCAACAGCTCGTCCTCGCTCACGCCCAGCTCGGCGCGCACGGCCGCGCGCGCCTCGGTCGAGGGGGCGAAGCGCGTCGTGTCGAAGCCGTTCGGGATGACGAGGGCGTTCTCCGGGCTGTAGCCCATCGCCTCGTGCTGGCGCCGGCTCGCCTCCGAGACGTAGATGATTCTCGCCGGGCGCGACGACAGCCGCGCGCACAGGCGGATGATGGCGGCCGTCATGCGCTTTTCGAGCGTGAGGTCGTCGTTGCAACTGTGGACGCTCCAGACGACGGGCGCGCGCCGCGCCGCCGACGCGCGCGCGAGTTCGGCCGCGAGACAGCCGTGGTACATCCAGCCCTGAATCACGTCGGGCTTGAAGCGGCGGACGGCGGAGTAAAGCCGGCCGAGTTGGCGGGGCGTGGGCGGCGACGAAGGCCGCATGCCGATGCGGTAGACGGGGACGCCGAGGGCTTCGATGCGCGCGTCGAGCGTGCTGCGTCGGCCGAGCGAGACGACGGCCGGGCGGAAGCCGCGCGGGTCGCCGTGCGAGAGCAGCTTGTAGAGCATCATCTCGGCTCCGCCGACGGAGAGGTCGTTGATGACGTGCAAAACTCTGACGGGGTCTGCGCTCGTTTTCTTCACGAACAGGTCGGGCGGCTCAAGGTTGCTCCCGCGCGGGGGGGCGCGGCGGCATCAGGATTTATCGAACTTAACGCCTACAATTTAAAGCCTCCGATGCCCGAAAGCAAAAGCGTCGGGCGGCGGGCGCCGAGGGGCAGGAACTCGACGCGCACCAATCCGCCGGTGAGGAAGGCGGCCCGCGCCCGCCCGTGGGTCAGCGCGCTCAGGAGAGGCCGAACAGTTCGAGGTACCGGACGGCGGCGCGCTCGACCGAGTAAAGGGCCGCGCGCTCCCTGAGCGCCGACGCCGGCGGCCGCGTTTCGAGCGCGCGCGCCATCGCGTCGCGCATCGCCTCCGCGTCGCCCACGGGGACGAGCGCGCCGTGCGCGCCCCCGCCCAGAATCTCGCGCGGCCCGCTCGGGCAGTCGGTGGCGACGACGGGACAGCCGCAGGCCAACGCCTCGATCAGAACGGTCGGCAGCCCCTCCCAGCGCGACGAAAGCACGAAGGCCGCGGCCCGGCTCATCCGCGCGTAAGGGTTCTCGACGAAGCCGGGCAAGGCCACGTCGTCCGTCAGCCCCAACTCGCTAATCAACGCTTCGAGCCGCGCGCGCTCCTCGCCCTCGCCGAGAATCATCAGCCGCGCCCGCCTGCGTCCCCTCAACATGCGGAACGCCCGCACGAGCGTCGGAAAATCTTTCTGCGGCGTGAGCCGGCCCGCGGCGAGGAAGACGCGCGCGCCCTCTTCGTCGAACCACGGGTGGGTGAACGGGGCCGCGGCCGCTTCGAGCAGGGCGGCGTCAACCACCGGGTTCGGGATGACGCTGACCTTGTCGGGCGGGACGCCGAGGTTGGAGACGAGGTCGCGCGCGACGCCTTCGGAGACGGCGACGACCGCGTCGGCGCGCGGGTAGGCGCGGCGCGCGAGGGCCGGCAGCAGGCGGTCGCGTCGCCACTCGCTGCGCACGGCCGAGAGCGTGTTCTGCTCCACCAGCGCGAGGCGCGTCTGCGTGCGCGCCAGCGCGCGGGCCGCGACGGCCGCGACGTTGGCGTGAGTCAAAAACGAGACGAGCGCCCGCGGCCTTTCGCGCGCGAGGTAGCGCGCGAGCGGCAGCACGGCGCGGGCGACGCGGCCCGCCGCGAGGTCGACGACGCGCGCGCGCCCGTCCACGCCGCCGAGGTGCGGCCCCGCCCGCTCGACCAGCACCAGATCGACGGCGACGCCGCGCGCCGCGACGGCGCCGACCAGTTTGACGACGGCCCTCTGCGCGCCGCCGTCCGTCAGGTCGGGCGTGAAGCAGGCGACGCGCGGCCCGCCCCGCGCGCCGCCTGCCGCGTCGCCCGCCCCGAACGCCTGCGCCTCCGCGGGGCCGCTCATCTTCCCTTCACGACTTCGCGCAGGAGCGACTCCCACGCGTCGAAGGTCTTCCGCGGGCTGAACCGCTCGACGACCTCCGGCGCGCGCAGCGCGAGCCGGCGGCGCTCCGCCTCGTCCGACATCAGGCGGCCGAGCGCGCGCGCCAGCGCCGCCGCGTCCTCCTTCGGCACGAGCAGGCCGTTGACGCCGTCCTCGACGATGTCGCGCACGCCGCCCGCGCAGTCCGCGCAGACGGCCGGAAGGCCGCAGGCCAGCGCCTCGCACAGCGCGAGCGGGAAGCCCTCGGCGCGCGACGGCAGCGCGAAGATCGTCGCGCGCCTCAGGAACGCGTAAGGCGCTTTCACGCGGCCGGGGAAAGAGACGCGCCCGCCGAGGCTCAACGCGTCGCGCAGCGCTTCGAGCCGCGCGCGCTCCTCGCCCTCGCCGAGCACGGTCAAGCGCCAGCGCGGGTGTTCGTCGCGCAGCAGCGCGAAGGCTTCGAGCAGGATGTCGAAGCCTTTGTCCCTGTGCAGCCGGCCGACGGCGATGAGCGCGTGGCCGCGCGCCGCTTCGTCGTCCGCTTCGTCTTCGGCCGCCGCGGGCGGCAGCACGAAGGGGTTCGGGATGACGGCCACGCGCCCGCGCAGCCGCGGCGGAAAGAAGGCCGCGTCGCGCGCGCTCAGCAGCACGATGCGCCGCGCGCGCGCGTAGGTGAGCAGGCGGAGGCGGTTCCAGACGGGCTTGACCGGGAAGGTGTGCGGGTCGCTCTGCTCGGCGACGACGACCGGCACGCCGAGACCCGCCGTCGCCACGAGCGTCAGCACGTTCGTCTGGTCTATGAAACTGACGATCACGTCGGGCCGGCTGCGCCGAATCTCGCGGCGCAGGACGCGCGCGCGCCGCAGGTTATTCGCGGCGGCGGCGACGAGTCCCGCGGACTCGCCCGCGATGCCCAGAGGGACGTGGCGGATGCGCGGGTCGAGTTCGTAGAAAGGGGCGCGCGCGCCGTCGTCGTAAGTCAGGATGGTGACGCGGCGCCCGTCGGCCGCCCAGCGCCGCGCCAGAAGCACCAGCGCGTGCTCCGCGCCGCCCGAAGCGATGACGGGGATGACGAAAGTAACGCGCATAAGCTCGAAGCCGGGCGCACGCGATGACGACCGGCTCACTCGGCGGACGCGGAGAGTCGTCCGCCGCCTCTCAGGCCGACGACATTAATCTTCGGCCGACGCCTTCACCTTTGGCCGGCGGCGTCAATCCTCTTCGGCCACCTGCCGGAAGATGCCGGCCAGCGTCTCCGCGTGGCGCGCGACGGAGTAACGCTCTTCGACAAGCCTCCGCCCCGCGGCGCCGAGGCGCGAGGCGAGCGCGCGGTCGCTGCGCAAACGGACGAGCGCGCCGTACCAATCGTCCGGCGTCGTCGCCGCGAGGCCGACTTCCGCCTGCCGCATGATCTCGGCCGCGACGCCGACGGGACTCGCCACAGACGGCACGCTCACCGCCATGTAAGTGAGCAGCTTGCAGCCGCACTTGCCGCGCTCCCAGTCGGTCGCGGCCAGCGGCATCAGCCCCACGTCCATGCGCCGCGCCTGTCGCACCTCAGCCGCGGGCGACCAGCGCTCGAACCGCCATCGGCCGCGCGGAATCCGTTTGAAGCGCGGCTCGGCGTCCGACACCACCAGCAGCCGCGCCTCCTCACGGCTGCCGAGGAACTCTGCGAGCGGTTCTTCAATCGCGTAAAGATACTTCAGGTTAGACGAAGTGCCCGACCAGCCGACGACCCACTCGGCGCGTTCGGCCGCGTCATTGGCTGCTCCGGGCTTCCACCTGTCCGTGTCCACGCAGGTCGGCACGACCCACACGCGCGCGCCGCGGCGCCGGAAGTAGTCAGCCAGAAACTCGTTGCCCGCGATGACGCCGCGCGCGAGTGCGGCGATGCGATCAATCGAGTCGCCGCGTTGGGTCGTCCAGACGGCGTCGTCCACGTCGAACAAAAGTTTTCGGCCGGCGAAGTTTTCCAGCGTCAGCCGGCCCGGTACCAGCTCGCGTTGCAGCCACGTGAGGTCGCCGAGACGCGCCGCCGCCACGCCGGGCACGCGCGCCAGAATCTTCCCGGCCGTCCAGACGAAGCCGAGCGCGGGCGCGGGCGCCGGCGTGTACTTGCTGAAGAACGGGTGATGCTCGGCGACTTCGATGCCGCGCCGCGCGAGCGCGCCCGCGAACTGGCAGACGCGGAAGCGGCGCGAAGGGTCGTGCCGGCCCGCCGTCAGCGCCGTCACTCTGAGCTTGCGCACGCGCGCCCCTCCAAAGCCGCATCCCGGCCCGCCTCCGCCCCGCGCCCGGCCTCGCCGGCGAAGAGAGCTTCGAGCGCGTCCACGGCGCGCGCCCAAGTGTATCGCCGCACGCGGGCGTGGCCCTGCCGCGCGAGTCTTTGTCGCAGTTCGTCGTCGCCGAGCAAAGTCTCGACGGCCGCGGCCAGCAAGTCCGGCCGCGCGCGCTCGACGACGAGCGCGGTCTCGCCGTGGCGCGCGTACTCGCCGAGGCCCACGCTGTCGGCGGCCACCAGCGCCGCGCCGCAGGCCAGCGCCTCCATGCCCGGCAGCCCCCAGCCCTCGAAGCGCGAAGGGAAGACGAAGATCGAGATCGAATTGTAGAAGGCGCGCAGGCCCGCGTCGGTCGGGAGCCACGAGGCGCGCACCCAGCCGGGCAGTCCGCTCACGGGCCGCGGCCCGAACGCGCTCACGCTCAACCCGTCGCCGCGTCGCGCGCGGAGCGCTTCGAGCGCCGCGACAGCGTCGGCCGTCCCCTTCGACTCCTGCTCGCGCGCCGGGAAACCGACCGTCCCGCGCGCGCGCCGCTCGACCGGCACGTCCACGCCGAAAGCGTCGAAGTCCAACCCGCACGGGACGTAGGCCGCGGGCCGCACGCCCACCTCTTCAAGCATCGCGGCGACCGCGGGCGACGTGGCGACGCAGCTCAGCCCGGAGCGGAAAGCCTCTTGCATCCTGCGGCGCAGGGCGGGCGCGGCCGTCATCCAAAGCTCGTAGTCGTAAACGATCTGAAATTTTCTTCCCGCGCGCGGCGTGTAGTCCCGCGCCATCTCGGCGGTCGCCCAACTCGTCGCCACGGTCACGTCGGCCGCCGGCAGGAATTTCTCGCGCAGGTCGGGCACGGAGAGCAGCCGCACGCCTTCGCCGAACGCGTGCCAGCCCACGCGGCTCCGGTCGGTCAGACTCTCGGCGGCGCGCTTGGCCGCGCGCGCGAGCCGCGCCTTCGGGCCGCGCGGCTCTTCGACCGTGCAGGGGTGTATGACCGTGACGGCGTGGCCGCGCGCGGCCAGACGGTTCGCGTACTCGTATTGAACTTTGAAGCCGCCGACGGGGAGCTTCGGGTAGAACGGCAGCAGGATGTTAATCCTCATCGCGCAAAGTCCGTTCGCGGCGCGCGCTCGTCACAGGCCGCGCCGCCGCGCCGCGCGCGCCACCCGCCGCACGGCGCGCTCCAGCAGGGGGAAGCGCGGCATCTGGTTGCGCAGGCGCAAGGTCAGGGAATCCGCCAGCAGCTCAGCCCGAAACTCCGCGCACTCGCGCTTCGCGGCCAGCCCCATCGAGCGGACGAACTCGGCGGCGGCGCGGCTCTCCGCGAGCGCGTCCGCCGCGCCGCGCCGCGCGTGCTCGGCGACCACTTCGCGGTAGAGTTCGACGATCTCTTCGACCAGCGAGTCGAGCCCGGCCGACTCGCGGACGCGGCGCGAGACCTCGGCGGCGTCGGCCGCGTCGTAACGCTCGATCTCGCGCCCCAGCCCTTCGGCGTCTACCGGGCGGTCGAGCGCGCGCATCCCGAAGTTGAGCCGGCGCAGGCGCTCGAACTCGGCCGTCGTCACCAGAGGGCCGCGCCCGAACATGTCGCAGAGCACGACGGCCGCGCCCGACGCCATCGCTTCGAGCGCGCACCGCGCCTTGGCGAAAACGAGGTCGTACCTGACCAGCAGCGCCTCGGGCTCGGAGGTCGAGTTGTTGGCCTCAGCGCCAACCACGTCGAGCGCGATGCCCGCGCGCGCGCACGCCTCGCGCACGGCCGCGAGGTGCGTGCTGTCGTTGGCCGTGTTGCTGAAGACGAGCGCGCGCCGCGGGCGGGCGGGCAAGGCCCCGGCGCGCGGCCTGAAGCGTTCGAGGTCAACCGCGTTCAGCAGCACGCGCAGCCGCTCCTCTTCGACGCCGTGCTCAAGCGAGAGGCGGTCGCGGCAGGTGTCGTCCACCGCGACGCAGCGCAGCACGCGCGGGTGTCGCGGCGGCACGTTCGACCAGCCGATCCAACTGTGACAGAAAAAGAGGGCGGGCGCGCCGGGGAAGTGGAGCAGCGCCGTCATCAGCTCGGCGGCCTGATTGCCGTGGATGAGGTCGGGCGCGGCGGCCACCTCGCGCAGGTCTTCGACGACGGGCACGGTCGCCTTCCGCAGCTCGCGCGCGATCTCGCCCGTCTCCGGGCTGTAGACGACGGGCGCGTGGCCGCGCCGGAGCAGCCCCGCCGCGAGGTCGCGGACGTAAGTCTCCGTGCCCGTCCGCGTGGCGAGGGTCGTGTTGGTGATGAGGACGCGCAAGCCCGTCATCCGGTTCGCCGCCCGACGTGGGAGCGCAGGGCCTCGGCCAGCGGCAGCATGTGCTCGCGGTGGCGCAGCACGCGCGCGTAGTGGCCGGCGGCCACCTGCCGCTCGCCGTACTGTTCGTAGAAGGGCTTCACGCCGGAGTCCCGGCCCGCGCGCGCGCCGCTCGAAGCGGGGCGCAGGCACTCGACGCGGAACGAGTCGCCGCCCGCGACGCCGCCGCTCAGCCCGCTCCGCGCGGCGAGGTCGGGGTGCGCGCGCAGGCCGACGCTGCCCGCGCCGGCGAGCGCGGCTTCGACCTCGGCCGCCAGCTCCGGGTAGTTGCGCGCGGCGCGCAGCTTCCGCGCGAAAGTCTCTTCGTCGAGCCGGAGCCAGCGGGCCGCGGCGCGCGACTCCGCGGCGCACTCGTCGGGCGGCCCGACCAGAGTGAACTCCAGATTCTCGACCGGCGCGCCCGACGCGGCGCGGGCCAGCCCGACCGCCGCGTCGAGCAGGAGGCGGCAGGCGTCGTGCGCGGGGTTGTAGCCTTCGGCGGCGTCGCCCGCCACCGTCCGCGTCCCGTCGCCGACGAAGGCTTCGGCCAGCTCGTCGGCGAGGTCTGTGAAGAGCTTGAAGTCGCGGTCGAGGATGGCCGCGTAGAGGGCCGCGTCCGTGAGGCGCGCGTAGACGGCGCCCGGCGTCGCGCCGGCCGCGCCGAGCACCACGTCGGTCGAAGCCGCGCGCGACTGCTGCGAGCGCCCCGACCCGTCGGTCAGCACGTGGACGCGCGGCCGCGCCCGTTCGAGCCAGCCGTAGACCCGCAGCTCGTGGCCGGGGTGGGCGACGACGAGGGCGGCCGGGTGGCGGGGCTGTGTGTGCTCAGGCATCTTGATGAGGTCGCGGGTCAGCCGGCGTCGTAGCCGAGTTCTTCGAGCAGGTCGCCGGCCACGGCGGTGAAGCGCCGGCGCGCCTCGGCGTCCATCTCGGCGCGCCAGCGGAAGACGCGCGAAGGCTCGGGCGGCCGCGCGGCGAAGCGTTGGTTGTAGAGCCGCTCCTGCTTCGTGATGAGCAGCGCGCCGCCGCGGTACATCGTCTTCACTTCGTCGAGCCGCGCGGGCGAAGACTCGTAATATTTCTCCATGCGCGGGTCGTAACCGAGCCCGACGAAGTCGCAGACCTTCCGCAGCACCGCGGCCGGGTCGGCCACCAACTCTTCGTAACGCACTTCCGTGTAGTGCCGCCGGCGCCTGCCCAGACGGCGCGCCGTCAGAATCCAGTTGCGCCAGAGTTCCGCCTGCTGCTCGACGCGCTCGCCCGGCGAGAACCAGAGGCCGCGGAGCGAGAGGGCCACGTCGCGGCCGTCGCGGATGATGTGGACGAAGCGCGCCTCGGGCAAGACCTTCTCGATCTTGTCCATGTGGAGGCAGTAGGCCGGCGTCTTGTCGCCCCAGCGCGCCTTGCCGAAGCGCGCGGCGTAGAGTCTGTAGAAAGCCCTCACGCCCTCGCCGACGGTGAACGGCTCGACCTCCGACAGCGCCCGCCCGAACGCCGCGCGCGGGAGGTTGGCGTCGTCCCATGACTCCATCCCCGTGACGGCCTCGAAGAAGGCCCGCCGCAGCCCCGCGCCGCGCCCGCGCAAACCCGCCACCGCGGGCATGAAGCCCATCTCGGGCGGGATGCTCAGCCCCGGGTGCGCGTCGCACATCAGGCGCAGCAGCGTCGTCCCCGAGCGCGGCACGCCGACGATGAAGGGGGCCGG
>DATMVI010000613.1:0-3738 GCA_035563275.1 Pyrinomonadaceae bacterium | reverse complement strand
AATGGACGCGGCCGAGGTGCTGCGGCGTCTGCGGAAACAGTCGGGCCGGAGAGAGCCGCCGCCGGCCGTGGTGCTGCTGCCCGGCGGGCGCGAAGACCTGCGCCGCGAGGCGCTCGAAGCCGGCGCCGCCGCCGCCGTCGCGCTGCCCTTTGACCCGGTCGAGCTGCTCGACGCGCTGGAGCGTGTCGGCGACACGGAGTGAGGACGAAGATGGAACACTGCACCAACTGCGGCGAGCCGCTCAGCCCGCGCGCGCGTTTCTGCCCGGCCTGCGGCGTGGTCGCCGGCCCCGACGTTACGCTCGTCGCGTCCGACGAGACGCGCGTCGCGCCCGCGCGCCCGCAAGTCCCGCAGCCGCGGCCGCAACCCGTGCGCCCGCTCGCCGAGATCGCCAAGCCGCCCCGCCGCGAAGTGGAAGCGCCGGCCGAGCGCGTCGTCTTCACCGTCCGCCCGACGCTGCTTTTCGTCAAGCTCGGCTACGCCGCGGCGGCGCTCGTCGGCATCCTTCTGATCGCGCTCGTGGCGATGCTCGACGCGCAGAACCGCGTCCCGCCCTACGTCCTGATCCCGCTGGCGCTGGCGCTGCTGCTCATCCCCGCCTACTTCCACCTCAAGCGCAACATGCTGCGCTACACGCTGACCGACGCCAAGATCGAGATTGACGAGGGCTTCGTCTCGCGGACGACGCGCAACATCCCGCTCAGCAAAGTGCAGGACGTGACGGTCAAGGCGACCGTCTTCCAGCGTCTGCTCTGCTTCGGCGACGTGCTCATAGACAACTCGGGCGCGGAGGGCGGCGTCACCGCCTTCCGCAACATCCCCGACCCGCGCCGCCACGCCGACCTCCTCCTGCGTGAGTTGCGCCGCTGGCAATGACCCGCGGCCCGGCCCTAAAATAGACGCGCCGGAACAAACACAACGGCCCCGTTGTCTAACTCATCCAATGTGTTCGGTTTAAGTTTGCGCGGGCGAGGGCCGCGCGGCCGCCGTTGGAGAGGTTCTACCGTGCCTGTGCTTAATTTAAAGAGGCTGCTTTTCGTCGCCCTGACGCTGGCCGCCGCGGTCTGGCCCGCGCCCGCGCAGTCGCCGCGCGGGGCGAAACTGTTCCCGGCGAGGGTCGGCGACTTTGCGGCCGCCCGCGCCGCCGTGCCCTTCGACCCGGCTTATCAGGGTTTCGACCGCGCCGCTTACGAGGTCGAGGGCTACGAGCTGCGTAATTACGCCGGGCCGGGCGGCAACTTCCGCGTCGGCGCCTTCGAGACCAGCTCCGCCGCCGCCGCCTATTCCCTCCTGACGCATTTTCAACGCAGCCCGGCGTCGCTCTATTCCCGGCGTGAGGACTGGCCTTCGCGCGCCGCCGCGGGGGCCGACGCGCAGAGCATTGCCCTGCCCGGGCGCTTGCTCTTCGTCAAAGGGCCCGTCCTCTTTGACGTTGAAGACCTCGGCGGGCGGGCGGGCGGCGACGAGGCCCTGCGCGCTTTCGGCAAGCTCTTCGCCGACGCCGTCGAAGTCGAGGCGAGCGACCTGCCCGTCCTCGTCCTCCACCTCCCCGAGTGGGAGAAGAAGCTTAACGAAGACTTCGGCTTCGCCGTGACCCTGCCGGCGCTGCAAGAGGCGGCCGGCAACCGGCCCGCGCTTGACGTGATTGATTTCGAGGGCGGGGCCGAGGCCGCCACGGCCGCTTACGGGAACTCCCGGCTCGTCGTCGTCGAGTTCTCGACGCCCCAGCACGCCTTCGACGCCGACGCGGCCGTCAACGCGCGCATCGCCGAACTCCGGGCCGCGGGCCAGCCCACCCCGACCGTCTACCGCCGCGAGGGCAACTACGCCGTCTTCGTCTTCGACGCGCCGGACGCGGCCGCCGCCGAGCAGTTGGCCTCGGGCGTGAAATACGAGAAGGACGTGCGCTGGCTCGGCCGCAACCCGCGCGCGTACGACATCATGGCCCGCCGCTACACCTCGACGATGGGCGGCGTCATCATGACGACGCTCATCACGACCGGGGTCGCCATCCTGCTCTGCCTCGGCGTCGGCGGCCTCATCGGCGGCCTCGTCTTCCTCCGCCGCCGCGCGCGCACCGACGAGCAGGAGGTTTACACGGACGCGGGCGGGATGCTGCGACTGAATTTGGAAGACCTGAACACGCCGCCGCCGGCGCAGTTGCTCGGGCAGAGCAAGGAGTGAGGCGGACGCGGCCGAAAACCATAAAAGGCCCGTGAGCTTTAAGCTCACGGGCCTTTTATGTGAACAGAGCCACCTTGTCACAAATTTGCGGGTTACTGACTCTACTGCGGGGTTCCCCCAAAGCCCCTACAGAAACAAATCAGTAACCCGCTAAATGATGCCCTTCGACAGCTATACTGACAACCACTCCGTTCCCCCAAAGAGTTGCCGCCAGCGTTTGTGTGAGAGAAAACCTCCCCCAAAGTTTTCACTCACTAGCTGTCTCCGAGCCTGACCCGATAACTCTATTTACCCCCATACATTTTATCTGTCTTTGCCCTGAGCAACGACCATGCCGCGACCGCAAACCCGCCCCGCGATGAGAGCTTCCTCTTTCATATTTTCCAATAAACACCGGGAAAATTTTCAGGCGGCCCGACTTCAAAAGACTCGTCTCGCGAATTTCTTAGCCGGCCGGCCTGTATTTGAATCGTACTTAAAAAAAAGGTGCTGTAAGCTTACGTTACAGACCGACCCTAAATTGAGCGAGTAGAATAATTTTCAAACCCGGTCCAACTCGAAAAACGGCCGAATTTCACCGACAATTTCACCTCGGTGGTTGCGGACAGGGAATTTTGCGTAAGGAGAGAGGGCTTCGAGCGCGTCTTCGTTCAATACACCGAGTTGCCGCAGGCACTCGATGGCGACCGTCGGCCGGGCGCGGCGGTCTTCGCCGTCCTCGATCTTGAAGGCCAGCCCCAGCCCGTCCGGCCATTGCTCGCAGGGCAGGACGCCGGCCGTGTAGACGCCCTCGGCCCCCACCTTCGAAATGACGAGGCCGCGGGCGGCACGCATCACCTTCGTGTCGAAGCGCTCGACCGTCCCGCCGATCATCTCCGGGCGCGAGGCCATCGCGAGGACGAGGCGCGCGGCGGCCCTTCGGGTCGGCTCGTCGAAATCCGCGGGCGGCGCGACCAGCCGCGCGTACATGAGCGCCATGGCGCGCACGGGCAGGCCGAAGACGGGGACGCCGCAGCCGTCGTTGCCGACGGCGACCTCCTCGACCGCGAGTCCCGAGAACTGCGCGACGGCGCGGAGGACGGCCTGCTGGACGGGGCCTGCGGGGTCGTCGTAAGTCTCGGGCGGCTGGCCGAGCTGGAGGGCGAGGGCGAGCATGCCCGCGTGCTTGCCGGAGCAGTTGTTGCGCAGGAGCGAGGGGCTTTCGCCGCGCTGGCGCAGGAGCCGCGCCGTCTCCGCGTCGAAAGGTTCGTGGACGCCGCACTTGAGCGCGGTCTCGTCCAGCCCGGTCTTACGGAGCATCCCGGCCGCGGTCTCGGCGTGCAAGTCCTGACCGCTGTGCGAGGCGCAGGCGAGGGCGATCTCGCTCTCGTCGAAGCCGAAGCGGTCGGCCGCGCCCGCCGCGACGAGCGGGAGGGCCTGAAACGGCTTGGCCGACGAGCGCATGAAGGTGACGGTCTCGGGCGCGCCGAGGCGGGCCACGACCCGCCCACGGCCGTCCACGGCGGCGACGTGGCCGCGGTGGCGCGACTCGACCAAGGGCGCGCGCCAGACCTC
>DATMVI010000612.1:0-9512 GCA_035563275.1 Pyrinomonadaceae bacterium | reverse complement strand
AAGAGGGCGGCCGAGAGCAGGCGCAAGGCGCGGGGGGGCGTGGCGGCGGAGAGGGTCTTAGTCATCTGTCTTCTTCCCGCGGGGCGGCGGTGTTCGTTAGAGGTCGGTGCGAGACCGGAAAGGTCGGTGGTGATACGGTGTTCCTAGTCGGGGCGGAGGCTTCACGGGGCCGTCAGTGTCAGGCGGCAGGCCCACCCGGCGTGCCCGTCCTCGGCCAGCAGGTAGGAGCCGGCGGCGAGGTCTAATGTGCCGCTCCAGTCGAGCCGCTCGCGCTCGACGCGCTGGCGCAGCAACTCTTGGCCGGCTTCGTCGCGCAGGACGAGCTTCACCGCTTCGAGGCCCGAGCGGTTCTCCACCGCGAGGATGAAGCGGCCGGCCGGGCGGCTAATCTCGGCCGGCTCGAACCCCGTCGGCGTGACCGTGACCAACTCCGTCTGCGGCACCTCCTGCGCCCCGCGCCCCGCCGGAGCGGCGAGGCGCGGGGCCGCGCCGGTAGTGACACGTGAGCGGGCGGCGGGGCGGGACTCCTCCGCCGGGGGCAACCAAGCGCGGGCCGCGCCCGCGGCCGCCCCCGCCGCGAGGAGCGGGGAGACGAGGAGGATTAATTTCAGCTTCGACGGCGCGAAGGGGCGTGCGGGTCGGTGCGTCATGGCTCGGCTTCCTGACTGTTCGGGCGTGCGGGCGCGCCCGTCAAACGAAGCGTGCGCGGGGACGGCCCACACGGGTCTGGGCGGCTGAGGTCTGCCGTCCCGGGCGGCGCTTCTTAGTCCGCTGATGTGGATAGCTGTAGGGGAGTGATTAGCTGGAAACTAACGGCGGCGTGCTGAGACGTTCGGTCATAACGCGGTTTAGGTCGGGTGTGGAAAGAGTCCGTAATGAATCATTGAGAGCGGGGCGCTTCGGGCCTCTGACGAGGCAGTTGCGTTTGAGCAGGTGAAGCTACAGCACGCGCCGGGCGCCTGTCAACGAAAATCTCGTGAATTATGTCTTCGACAACCCCCTCGGCCCGCACCGGCGCTCTCTCTCACACGCCCCGGCCTCGATTCCGCACGCACCGGCTAACTTTTCCCCGCACCGGCGGCAATTCCGCGCGCACCGGCACGAATTTTCCCGCCCCGGCTTCAATTCCGCACGCACCGGCACGCTCTCACCCGCACCGGCGCGAATTTTCCCGCACCGGCGGCGATTGTGCGCGCACCGGCAGGCTTTCGCGCGCACCGGCGGCGATTTCGCCCGCACCGGCGCCGCTTCACGCCCGCACCGCCTCGACTCTACGCCCGCACCGGCTAGCTTTTCCCCGCACCGCCTCGGTTTCTCCCGCACCGGCACGCTGCACGCCGCACCGGCATAGGCTGTACGCGTGCGGCTCTCGATTTTCGCCCGCACCGCGCGGGTTCACGCGTGCATATGGCGATTGACGCGCGCACTGTCTCGATTTGCGCGGCGCGGGCGTGAGTTACAGGCTTGCGGGTGGGAGTTTGCCGGGCGCGTGTGAGAGTTTACGCCGCCGTATGGGATGACACGTCGCCCGGCGTTCGATTGATAAGCTCTCGGAAGAAAGAGACGGAGAGGCGGCCCGTGAAGAAGGCCGCGAAGGAGTGATTAGCGCCGGCGACGCCTCACCCCTTCGTGCTTGGTCGCGCTCGGAAGCTTCGCGGGCAAGTCCAGTTCATCATCAATCAAAGCTTCTACGCTCACGTTCGCCGCGCGCGCATACGCCAGAAGAATCCTCAGCGGCGGCTCGCGCTGCCCCGACTCGTATCTCGAAATCTGGGTATAGCTGATGAGGTCTTCGGCCCCGAGGCGGTGAAGCATCTCCGTCTGGGAGAGGCCGAGCGCGAGCCGAATCTGTAAGAGCTTTTCGCCCAAACGCTCCTGCCGTAGACGCGCCCTCGTTCCCATCAGGAGTCGCCCCCTGACGGGGCCGGGCGCGCGTTAGACTTGCGTTTATTGCCAAATGACAATAAACTGTGATGGCGTGACTTGTTCGCCGTGAGAGTGAACCTCAACTCAACGGCGGCGCTCATCACTCCTTTGAGGTTGAGGCCACAAGTTACGCATCCGGCCGTTGCCTTTAGTTTTCAAAGAAAAGAGCGTGCGGAGAATATCACAGGGGGTAGAGCATGGGCATTCTCGTTAACCGGGTGTAGAGATGCGGGGGCAGCGCATCTCTAGGGCGTCCGCTCTCGGCCGGAGGCGGACGCGCGAGGGGCCGCGTAGGCGTCGGCGGGGCGCTCGCGCGGCCCCTTCGCGTCCGGTGACAGAATTCGGGTTCGCTAGGTTCCAGAGCCGGGGTTTGTCAAAGACATAATTCCCAAGCCTTTCCTCCCCCTTCCTTCAACGCCGGTAGAGGGCCGGAAGAAAACTTCTTGACATTTGCGGCTCCACGAAATAAATTCGCGCGCACTTAGGACGTTCGCTGAGGCTTCCTCGAAGCCTTTCGGGTCACCGGCCCTTACTCTCAGAGTTTTGCTCACGCTCCTCGCTGTCAGCAGAATCTACTTCACGGATTAAGGATTCTCTCAATCCTCATTCCCGTACACCGTGACGTTTCGGGAGCCCTCTCGCGCTCTTCCGATGCCTCACCTTATTTCTCACAACCTTTCCTCCGAAAGGTCGCTCCGCTAGTGGGAGGATCCAATGCGCCCTTACCGCCGTCGGATGAGTGTCCGGTTTTCGCGGGCCGTCGCCCTGTTGCTGACGACCCTGACCGCGTTAGGCAATACCGCAGGGGGGCTGGCCGCCCGGAACGCGCCCGCGAGGGCGGCCGAGATGCGATCCAGCGCACCGCAGACGGCCCCGCCGACCGCCGCCGGCGATGAGGCCACACCCACCGCCACTAACCCCATCGACGACGCGCGGTTCTTCGTCCGCCAACACTACCTTGATTTTCTGAACCGCGAGCCGGACGCGCCGGGGCTCGCCTTCTGGGCGAACCAGATCACCGCGTGCGGGGCCGACGCGAAGTGCGTCGAGGCCCGGCGCGTCAACGTCTCGGCCGCCTTCTTCCTCTCCATCGAGTTTCAGGAGACCGGCTTCTTCGCCTACAAGTCCTACAAGGCCGCCTTCGGCGACACCGGCTCGCCGACCGTGCCGGGGACGGTGCCCATCATCAAGCTGCATGAGTTTCTGCCCGACGCCCAGCGCATCGGCCTCGGGGTGCGGGTCGGCGTGGGCGCGTGGGAAAAGCTGTTGTCGGAGAACAAGGACGCCTACGTGCTGGAGTTCGTCCAGCGCCCGCGCTTCACGGCCGCCTTCCCGGCGTCGCTGACCGCGGCGCAGTTCGTTGACCGCCTCGACCAGCGGGCCGGGGGCGTGCTCACGGCGGGCGAGAAGGCGCAGCTCGCCGCCTCGCTCGGCTCGACGCCGGCCGACGCGCGCAAGCGCGCCGCCGTGCTGCGGCGCGTGGCCGAGGACGCAGACCTCCACGGGCGCGAGACCAACCGCGCCTTCGTGCTGATGCAGTATTACGGCTACCTGCGCCGCAACCCGAACGACGGCGGCAACCAGAACTTCGGCGGGTGGAGGTTCTGGCTCGACAAACTCAACCGCTTCGGCGGCAACTTCGTCGCGGCCGAGATGGTCAAGGCCTTCATCATCTCGCTCGAATACAAGAGCCGCTTCGGCACGCAGGCCGTCGCGGTCACGCCCGACACGGCCCAGACGGGTAAGACCGTCACGGTCAACATCACCGGGCAATTCACCTCCTTCATCAAGAACATCACCCGCGCGCGCTTCGGCGACGGCGTCTCCGTCGGCGGGGCCGCCGCGGGAGCCTTCGGCCCGGTCAACGTGATCGACAAGACCCACGCCACGGCGCAGGTGACCGTCGCCGGGTCGGCGGCGCAGGGGCTGCGCTCGGTGACTTTAGAGACCGTCGCCGAGCGCGTGGTGCTGAACTCGGGGTTCACCATCTCCGCGTTCAACCCGCTGGTCGTCTCCGCCGACGCGGACCGCACGGCCGGGGCGCTGGGCACGACGTTCACCTTCACCGGCCGCGTCGTCGAGTCGCCCTCGCCGGTCGCCCAGTGGCAGTGGACGCTGAGCGACGGCCGCAAGTTGACGGGCAGGTCTATCTCCGTCTCCTTCCCCGCGCCGGGCCCCTACGGCGCGCAACTGACGGCCACGGATCAGGACGGCAACGTCGTGCAGGCCGAGACCGGCGTGATGGTCTTCGACCCGACCACGCAGGCGCCGGCCGAGCTGGGCCTCCCGAAGCAGGTGGGTGACGTTGACGGCGACGGCCAGATCACCCTGACGGACGCCCACATGGCGAGCAAGCACGCCGGCCGGCTCGAACTCCTGCCGGCCGACGCCGCGGCCGCCGCCGACATCGACCTCGACCAGCAGGTGACCCCTGACGACGCGCGCCTCCTCGGGCAGGCCGTCGCCGCCGGGGAGCCTCTGCCGAGCGCGCTGCTGCCGGCCCGCGGCGCGCCGGGCGCTCGCGTCACCCTCATCTCTCCCGCGCTCCTCGACCCCACGGCGGACATCGAGATCGGGGTGGGCCAGTCGCAGTGGGTTCAGCAGCCCCTGCGCCTCGTCCGCGGCTACGCCGCTTTCGTCATCCCCTTCGACGCCACCCGGCGCGGCTCCATGCGGGTGACGCCCGGCCCCGTCGAGGTTCGCATCATCAACAACGGCGCCGTGGTCGACACCCTGACGTTTCAGGTGGTCGCGCCGCCGCCCCTGCCGGCCAACCCCAAGGCGGAGCTTCGTAAGCTGCTCGACGACTACGCGGCGCTATTCCAAATCAACCATGACGCCGTCCGGCAACTGCTGGATGAGGCGGCCGTCGACGGCCCCGAGAGGGAGCTGCTGCTCGCCGCCTTCACGACGGCACGCGAGGACGTTACCGCGAAGCTGGCGAACATGCGCCAACTGCTCGACGCCCCCGGCGGCGACCAGCTGGCGCGGCTCTTCTTCCTCTACGCGAACGCCAACGGCTACCCCGAGCTCCGCCAGAGCCTCACGGAAGTCATGACGAGCGGAGTCCCGGCGCTCCAATCCAGCCTCACGGCCGCGGCGGCCACGGGGTCGGTCGACGAGATACTGAACGCCATCTGCGAGGTCAAGAAGGCCGCGAAGACGCTCAGCACCGCCAGCGACCTCTTTAGCACCGGCTGCGACCTCCTGCTCATCGCGGCCTTGGCCGCCGTCGCGGTGCCGGCGGACGGGCCGCTGTTCGACGCGGCCGCGATGTTCACTTGGGTCTCCGTCTGCGGCACGGTCGAGACCACGATGGAGATGGGGCTGATGCTCCTTGATTTCGTCGACAAGCTGGACGCCAACATTCGCCTCAAGGCATCCACGACCGCCCCTCAGGCCGGGGAGAAGGTGGAGCTGCGCGCGACGCTTGAGGTCGTCGGGATCGACGACTTATGCAGCTTCGGCGTCGGGCAGGCCAAGGATAAGCTGGTCGAAGAAGTCGGCCGGAGGGCGGTCAAACGGCTGATGCGCCGGAAGCTCGCGCTCAAGGCCATCGGCTCGGCCATCGGGTACATCGCGCCGAAATTCATCATCGACCTTGAGAACCGTCTGGGGGCCGCACTCGCGCGCGCGATAAACAACACCGCCGTCGGCGAGGCGCTCTCGGAGTTCAGCAACAAGGTCTGCGGAGTCCTTCACGCGGGCGTCCCCATCGACTACGAGCTGAACGAGACCACGCTGCAAGGGCCGAATCCGAACGTGGGCGTCCGCACCTTCCCCGGTGGCGGAATCGCCGACTACGTCTGCCCCGCTCAGGGCAGCAGCTCGGCCGACAACGTGACCTTCACCGTGAGCCGCGACATCTGCGGCAAGACGGAGAAGGTGGAGGTGACGATCTCCTGCCGCAGCCGCCCGGTGACCATCACCATCGGCGACAACGGCTCCGCCAACGACGACATCTACGAGGTCAGAATCAAGGGGCAGACGGTGCTGACCAGCAGCGTGCCCGTCCGCTCCATCTCGACCACGGTCAACCTCGCGGCCGGCGACCACACGGTCGAGATGATCGGCCGGGCGGCGCCCGACGGCATCGGCACCTACTTCATTCAGTTCTCCGGCGCGACCGTCGTCGGCGGCGCCCCGCTGTCGGGCGACGACCTGACGCCGGGCGTCGTCAAGACCTTCACGATCCGAGTCCAGTAAAAGGAGCAACGCCATGAAAAAGAGTCGTCTCGTCCTTCTCGCCGGTGCGGTGCTCCTGCTGCTGCCGGCGTCGGCCCGGGCGCAGTTTCAGGGGGACGTGTTCTTCGCGAGCCCCTCGGTGTCGGTGACCGCCGGCGGCGTCGCGGTGCTCGAAGTCCAGATGTTTTCCGGGGCCGACGTGGTCGGCGCCACTCACCTCGACGTGGTCTTCGATCCCGCTCAGGCCGAGGTCGTCGCGGTGGAGCCGGGAGCCACGTCCGAGCTGGCGGACGGCCTCGCCTCGTCCAACTCGCCGGGCCGCACCGGAATCGTCACCTTGAACGGGGTGTCGCTCCTCCAGCCGTTGGGCACGGTGAGCTTGGCGAAGGTGCGCGTGAAGCCGTTGGTGGCGGCGGGCAACCGGGTCACGGTGAGGATTCAGGTGCGTTCCCTGTTGCGCCAGAACAGCACACCGTTCCCGAGCTGGCAGGGCTTCTCCGGCGAGATTCTCGTCGTCTCGGCCGGGCCCAACTCGACGCTCAGCTCGGACTCGGCCGCCTCGTCGCCCATCAGGGCCGACGCGGACGCCGCCGAGCGCGCGCGCGCCTTCCGCCGGCCGGGGCTCGCCGTCGAGCTGCTCAACTTCGATTTCCGGGGCGGCGGTGTCTCGGTGAAGGCCCGGCGGGTGGTCGTCCCCGACCCGCGGGCCCCCGCCGAGACCGGGGCTCCGTAACGGTAACGCCGGACGGCGACCGGCGGCGGAGTCCGTTGCCGAGAGCTTCGTCACGGCCGGGACGAGGGGCGCGGCTTCTGCCCCTCGCCCGTCAGCGCGCTTACGGTTGATCTATGGCGTAGCCGTTCTGTCCGTCCCTCACCCTCCACGCATCTCTCCGCGCGGATGAGTTGAGTCATGGTTCTGCCCGCCAACCCGCTTAGGTAAACTCCCGCCTCTTGTCCGGTGACGCTCTGACACCTGAAACCCTCGCCGGCGCTTCACCGCCGGCGAGGGTTTCAGGTGTCAGAGCGCAGTCCCCTTCGCCGACAAGTCGGTTTCTGAAGGGCCCGCAGCCGCCTCCGGCCGGGCGGCCGACTCGCGGCTGTCGGCGGGACTGTCACCGCCGTGGGGGCATGACTGCGGGCCTCGAAGACGTAGCCTGTTAAGGGTGCGGCTGCTATGATGAGCCTTCCACTCGACATGAGGATAACGCCTTTCGAGTAGTCAGGGGCCCGCCGCCGTATGAGCAACATTTTGATAGTTGACGATTCACCGACCATGCGGCGGATGGTCGCGGCGTCGCTGCGCTCGTTGCCGGCCGCCAGTTTCGGCGAGGCGGGCAGCGGCCTCGAAGCGATAGAGCGCGTGGCGCTCGGCCCCGTCGACTTGATTATCCTCGACCTGAACATGCCGGACATGCACGGCCTTGAGGTGTTGGATTTCCTGCGCCGCCACCAAGCTTACCGGGAGATTCCCGTCATCGTGCTGACGACGAGGGGCGACGAGGCGAGCCGGACGGACGCGCTCGCCGCCGGGGCCTCCCTGTATCTGACCAAACCGTTCGCGCCTCAGGCGCTGGCCGCGCAGGCGCGCGCCCTGTTGCGCTCTCAAGGGGAAGGGGCCTAGTGTCAGATTCCAACCCCGGCGACGGCGAGTTCTTCGCGCAGTTCCTCGACGACTACTTCGCCGAGTGCGACGAGCACCTGACGCTCGTGCGCCGCCACCTGCTCGCCCTCGAAGAGCAGGCCGGGCGGGCGGGCGTAGACCAGCCGCTGCTCGACGAGCTGTTCCGCAGCTTCCACACGCTTAAGGGAATCTCGGGCATGGTCAGCCTGAGCGAGGCCGAACAGCTCGCCCACCACATGGAGAGTTACCTGCGGGCCCTGCGCCACGGCGAGGCGCGGCTCGGCGGCGAGGGCGTCGAGGCGCTGATGGCGGGCGTGCTGACGCTCGAACAGGTCATCGCCGCGCGCCGCAAAGAGGAGGCAGTGCCCGGGATAGACGCCGCCGTCGCCCGCCTTCAGGCGGTGATGAGCGAGCCGGCCTCCGAGACCGCGCCGCCCACGCCCGAGGGCGCGGCCGACTCCGCCGCCGGCGCGGAGTCCGGAGGGGGCGCGCCCCGCCGCGAAAAAGCCCGCGCGTGGCGGTTCGAGTTTACGCCGACGCCCGCGCTCTCAGAGAGAGGCGTCAACGTCAACAGCGTGCGCGCACGCCTGCAAGAGGTCGGGGAGATATTGCAAGCCGCGCCGCACGTCAGGGGGCAGGGCGGGATTGTTTTCGAGTTCGTCGTCGCAACCGACGCGGACGAGTCGGCGTTCGGGGGCTGGCGCGAAGACAACCTGACGTACGCCCCGGTCGAAGAATCCGCTCGGGACGAGACACAGACTCCGCCGCGCCCCGGCCCGGCCCCGGACGCGGAAGAGGCCGGCGCCCGCGCGCCCTTCTCGGCCTCGGCGGGCGGGGCGATGCTCGCCCCGTCGAACGTCGTGCGGGTCGATCTGGCGCGGCTGGACGAGTTGATGCGGCTCATCGGCGAGCTGGTCACGAGTCGCGCGCGCATGGAGGACGGGCTGAGGCAGTTGAGGCGGAGCGTGCCGCCCGCCGAGTGGCGCGCGCTGCAAGAGACGAGCATGGCGATGGCGCGGCAACTGCGCGACCTGCGCGAAGGCGTCATGCGCGTGCGCATGGTGCAGGTCGGCGAAATCTTCGAGCGCATGAAGTTCGTCGTCCGCGACCTGACGCGCGAGAGCGGCAAGCAGATCAGGCTCGAACTTCACGGGCAGGAGACCGAGATCGACAAGTTCCTCGTCGAGCGCATGATGGACCCGCTGCTGCACCTCGTGCGCAACGCCGTCAGTCACGGGCTGGAGACGGCGGCCGAGCGCGTCGCCGCGGGGAAGACGCCCGAAGGCAGGCTCACGCTGCGCGCCGCGACGGCCGGCGACAACGTGCTCATCGAGATCGCGGACGACGGGCGCGGCGTCGATGCCGAGAGGGTTCTGGCGCGCGCGCGCGCCCGCGGCCTCGTCGCCGGGGACGCGCCCCTCGACGACGAGCTGTTACTGCGACTGATTTGCGCGCCCGGCTTCTCGACGCGCGACGAGGCCGACCGCGCCAGCGGGCGCGGCGTCGGGATGGACGTGGTCGGCGGCGCCGTCGCGGAACTCGGCGGCACGCTCACGCTCTCGACCGAGAGGGGGCGCGGGACGCGCTTCACGGTCGAGCTGCCGCTGACGCTCGCCGTCGCCGACGCGCTCATCGCCAGCGTCGGCGGGCAGAGGTTCGCCTTCCCGCAGTCGGCGGTGCGCGAGATCATCGAGGTCGAGCCCTCGGCGGTGAAGGTGTTAGAGAATAACGAAATCGTCTCCTACCGCGGCGGCGTGCTGCCGCTGGTGCGTTTGGCTCG
>DATMVI010000611.1:0-11729 GCA_035563275.1 Pyrinomonadaceae bacterium | reverse complement strand
GCCGCGGCCGCCGCCGCGCAGGCCGACAGGGGGACGGGGCTGCGCGTCGTCGCCTACACGCTGCTGGCCGCGTCGGCGGCGCGCTCCGAAGACGCGCGCGCGTGGGAGTTACTGACCGAGCTGGCCGCCGCGCTCAACGAGGCCGAGGGCCGCCCGGAGGACGCGGAGGGCTGCGCCGAGATTAAGGTCGAGACGGCGGAGAACGCTTTCTGCCTCCAGCTCGACGAAGAGTTCACGCAGCCCGAGGAGGCTTTCGGCGCGGCGGCGCGTCTCGACCCGGCCCGCGCGCTCGCCGAGGCGCGCTCGATTAAAGATCACGCGACGCGCGCCCTGTCCCTCATCGCGGCCGCGCGCGCGGCGACGGCCGGGGGCGGCGCGGCGCGCTGAGCGTTTGTAACTTCGCGCCGGATGGCCGACAATCCGGGCCGGCGGAAACATCTCTCGGGGCGTGTGCTGATGCAGGCGTTACGACGACCGATCCCCTCCTTCGTGCGGCGGCGGCTGGGCGTGAAGAACCTCGCGCCGTGGAAGACCATCCTCCAGCACACCTTCCACCAGTTCCACGAGAACGACCTCTTCACGCCCGCGGCGGCGATGAGCTACTTCGGGTTGCTGACGCTCTTCCCGGCGCTGCTCGTCCTGCTCGTCGTCGGCAACCGCTTCGAGGCCGGCAGCGACGCCCTCGCGCGCATCGTCGAACTCTACCCCGGCTCGCGCGAGTTTCTGCGCACCACCGTGCGCTCGCTCTCGAACGTCGGCTGGGGCGGGGTGATCAGCGCGCTGGTCGTCGCGCTGTGGGCCGGGTCGTGGGTCTTCGCCGTCGTCGAGCGCGCGCTCAACCGCATCTGGGGCACGCGGCCGCGGACGTTTCTGCGCGGGCGCGGCCTCACGCTCGGCATGATCGGCGCGGTCGGCGTGCTGCTCATCGTCTCGGTCTTCATCACGTCGGTGCTGGTCGGGCTGGAGCAGTTGGTCGACCAAATCCCGATGCGCGTGGTGCGGCGCTCGCCGTGGCTGACGATGCTCGGCAACGCCTTCTGGCAGGCGGTGCTCGCGGCGGCCGGCACGCTCGTCACGGTCGCGCTCTTCGCCCTCGTCTACCGGCTCGTGCCGAACGGGCGCGTGACGCTGCGCGACACCCTGCCGAGCGCCGTCGTCGCCGGCCTTTTGTGGGAGACGGCCAAGTACCTCTTCGCCGGCAGCCTCCAGTATTTCCACTACGATCAGATTTACGGCTCGGTCGGCGCGGTCGTCGCCGTGCTCACGTGGAGCTACGTGTCGAGCCTCATCCTCATGTTCGGCGCGCAACTCTCGGTCGTCCTCCACCAAGAGCACCACCTCGCCGAGCTTGAGGCCGAGACGCCGGCTTCGCCGTCATAAAGCAGTAGACAGTAGACAGTAGTCAGTAGTTAGTAGGCTCCGCACGAGGGACGCTGACGCCGACACCCTAACGATACGCCGCCGAAGGTCTTTCTACTGACTACTGACTACTGACTACTGTCTACTTCCTTTCATGTTGATTTCTGATTTCGACTACGAGCTTCCCGAGGAGTTGATCGCGCAGCAGCCGGCGGCGCGGCGCGACGCGTCGCGGATGCTCGTCGTCGGGCGCGCGTCGCGGAGCTGGCGCGACAGGCGGTTCGCGGAGCTCGCCTCGGAGCTGCGCGCGGGCGACGTGGCCGTCGTCAACAACACGCGCGTCTTCCCCGCGCGCCTGCTCGGGCGGCGCGAGCCGACGGGCGGCCGCGTCGAGCTGTTCCTCGTCCGCCGCCGCGAAGAGCTCGGGCCGCGAACGTGGGAGGCGCTCGCGCGGCCCGCGCGGCGGCTCGACGCGGGCGCGCGCGTCACCTTCGGCGACGGGCGTTTGAGGGCCGAAGTCGTCGGCCTTGCCGGCGCGGGGCCGGAGCGCGTCGTGCGCTTCGACTGCGAAGGTGACTTCGACCGGCTGCTCGAAGAGTTCGGCCGGATGCCTCTGCCGCCTTACATCAAGCGCGACGGCGGCGACCTCGCCGCGGACGCGGCCGACCGCGAACGTTACCAGACCGTCTACGCCGGGCGCGCGGGGGCCATCGCCGCCCCCACCGCCGGCCTCCACTTCACGCCGCGCGTCTTCGAGGAGTTGCGCGCGCGCGGCGTGCGTCTGGCCGAGCTGACGCTGCACGTCGGCTACGGAACCTTCGCGCCCGTCCGCGTCGAAGACCTCGGCGCGCACCGCGTCGCGGCGGAGGGCTTTGAGATTCCGGACGAGGCGGCCGCGGAGATAAACCGCGCGCGCGCGGACGGCGGCCGCGTCGTCGCCGTCGGCACGACGACGGTGCGCGCGCTGGAGACGGCCGCCGACGAGCGGGGCCGCGTCAGCGCCGGGCGCGGCGAGACCGGCCTGACCATCACGCCCGGCTACCGCTTCCGCGCCGTCGACGTGATGCTCACCAACTTCCACCTGCCGCGCTCCTCGCTGCTCGTCCTCGTCGCCTCATTCGCCGGGCGCGAACTGACCCTCGCCGCCTACCGCCACGCCGTCCGCGCCCGCTACCGCTTCTACAGCTACGGCGACTGCATGCTCATCTCATAAATCGTTAACCGAAGAAAACAATGGCCGCCCCTATTTACTATTTACGATTCACGATTTACGATTTACGGGTCTTATGGCTGTCCTGAAGAAGATTCGCTCGCGACTGTTCCCTTCGGGCGGGGGCGAGGAGGCCGGCGCCGCTTTCGACGAGCCGCGCCCCGACGCCGAGCCCGAGCCCGAGCCGTGGCGCTACGACGTGCGCCCGCTCACCGTCTCGCAGCTCGACGAGTGCTGGCGGCTCGACCAGCGCTGCTTCATCGACGGCGAGGCGTACAGCCGCGAGACCTTCGAGTACCTTTTGACCTCGCCCGAGTCGGTCTCCTACCGCGCGGTGACGCCCGACGGGACGATGGTCGGCTTCATCGTCGGCATCGTCGAGCCGGACGCCACCGGCCACGTCACCACGCTCGGCGTCGCCCCCGAGCACCGCCGCCGGCAGATCGCGCGGCGCATGCTGCTCAAGGTCGAGGACGGCTTCCGCCGCCGCGGCGTCCGCATCGCCCGCCTCGAAGTCCGCTCCGTCAACACCGGCGCGCAAGACCTCTACCGCAAGCTCGGCTACGCCGTCACCCAGCGCCTCCCCCGCTACTACTCCAACGGCGGCGACGGCCTTCTGATGATCAAGCCGCTGAACTGAAAAGGCCGCGAGTCGCCGGCCGTAGACCGTGAATCGTGGGAAAACCCGAGCGCCGCCCCGGCCTGAACGGTCCAAGCCGGGGCGGCGCTCGGCGCGTCACCGCGATTCGCGATTCGCGATTGACGATCCGCGGCTTTTAGCTTTTCCGCAGCTCCGTCAAGACCTGCTTGGCGACCGACTTGAGTGTGTCGAAGACGCCGGAGCCGGTGGCGGCGACCGCCTCGTGGACGGGCTCGTCCTTGCGCCGCAGCTCGGAGACGATCTCCTCGACGGGCAGGACGTTGGGCAGGTCGCGCTTGTTCAGTTGCAGCACGTAAGGGATTTTCAGCAGGTCGTAGCCGTTCGACTTGAGGTTCTCCTCAAGGTTGTAGAGCGACTCGATGTTGGCGTCCATCCGCTCGTCCTGACTGTCGGCGACGAAGACGACGCCGTCCACGCCCTTGAGGATGAGCTTGCGCGAGGCGTCGTAGAAGACTTGGCCCGGCACGGTGTAGAGGTGGAACCGCGTCTTGAAGCCGCGCACGGTGCCGAGTTCGAGCGGCATGAAGTCGAAGAACAGCGTGCGGTCGGTCTCGGTCGCGAGGCTGATGAGCTTGCCCTTGGCCGTCGGCGCGGTCGCGTCGTAGATGTATTGCAGGTTGGTCGTCTTGCCGCACAGCCCCGGCCCGTAGTAGACGATCTTGCAGTTGATCTCGCGGGATGCGTAATTGATGAACGTCATAGGAATTCCGCTGGCAGGCTATCAGCTCGTCACCCGTGAATCGTCAGGAGGGTGCTTTTTCGGTTGACGGTTCGCGATGGACGGTTCACGGCTTCTCTATCCGAAGAGGCTGTCGATGTCGTCGTCCGTGATCTCGGCGAAGATGGCTTCGTCCGACTCCTTGCGCTCGGCGGCCACGCGCGCGATCTCCTCGAAGAGGACGGAGAGGTCGCGCGACGCCTGCTTGACGCGCAGCTTGACGAGGCCGAGGCTCGAACGGTCGTCGAAGACGACGACGAGCAGCACGCGCCCGATGATGCAGATGTGGATGCTCTCGCGCTCGCCCTCGTGCGAGAGCGTCGGGAACTCCCGCTCGCCGATGAGCCGCGCCATGCCGCCCGTGGCCGCCACGTTCCCGGCGGCGAGCGACGCCAAGCTCGTCGTGTCCAACTCGCCCACGTCCCCCTGCACGGCGATCTGCTGGCCGTTTTTGTCTACGAGAAAGACCACCCGGGAAAATGAATCGAGACGCAACTTATGGAGAATATGCCGGAGCTGCTGATACTGCTCCTCGTGCATGATGATAGGCGTGTCTGTCATTCGTACACCGGCTCTTTCTCTTAGGGATGCGGACTGGAGGTGAGCGTCCGGAGGGGCTGAGTTCGGCGAGTCCGCTGGAGAACTCAAGTAGAAGAGTTAACAAGACTTGGCCCGCCCGCGCCGGCCGGCGCGAACGGGCGCGAAGAAGGCTTTCGGGGAAGCCTTTTCGCCCCACCGAAACTCTAACATAGCGCCTTTGGTGACTTCAACTGTTTTTCTATGTTGGCCCGCGTTTAGTCATCGCCGGAAGGCCATGATTCCCTGCAAGTCTCAGTCCTGCGTTGATTTATGGGCGTTGGTGTGTTAAGCTGCTGGCCGTGGCGGTTCCCCTTTCGACGGGGAGCTATCTGTGAAAATCGAGTGCTTCGCATGAGCGATCCAGTCATCAATGGTGCGAAAAGGAGTTCCTCCCGCCCGACCCCGCGCGCCTCGACGAAGGCTTCGGCCAAGGGCCGCAAGCTGACCGCCAAGCCCGCGAGGCCGAAACCTCAGCGCGCGGCGGAGAAAGCGCCCGTGCGTAAAGCCGCCCCCGCGAAGGCCGCCCCGACAGCCAAAAAGACACAGCCCGCGAAGAAGAAGGCTCAAAGCGCCCCGGCGGCGAAGAAGTCGGCCGCCGCGAAGCGCCCCGCCGAGACCTCGAAGAGAGCCTCCGCCCCGAGCAAGACCAAGCCCGAGACCAAGCCGCAGCCGAAGAAGGGCGCGGCCGCGGCGAAAGCCCGCCCGGCGGCCAAGCCCGCCGCACGGCCCACGCGCCACGCGCCGCCCCAGCCGAAGCAGCCCTCGCGCGACGAGGCCGCGGCGCTCAAGGCTTTCGAGCGCGCCCACAAGGAGTTCACACGCGGCCACTTCCCCGAGGCGCGCAGCCTCTTCCGCGCCCTCATCGAGCAGCACGCCGGCGTCGTCGAGGTGACGGCCCGCGCGCGCACCTACCTCACCATCGCCGAGGCGCGCATGCGCACCGAGGCGGCGCTGCCGCGCGACCCCGACTCGCTCTACGACCGCGGCGTCATCGAGCTCAACCGAGGCGATTTCGTCGCCGCGCAGGAGATGTTCGAGCGCGCCCTCAAGCGCGACCCCGACGCGGCCGACACGCACTACGCGCTCGCCGCGACGCGTGCCCGGCTCGGCTCGGTCGAGACGGCCATGCAGGCTCTGGGGCGCGCCGTCGAGCTCAAGCCCGTGCTCCGCATCCGGGCGCAGGCCGACTCCGACTTCGCCATCCTGCGCAACGAACCCGACTTCGAGCGGGTCGTCTTCGGCGCGCCCCGCGCCTAAGGCCGCGCGCCCCTCCCCTCCCCTTGCGCCGCCCCGCGGCCAATCTTTTCCCCGTCCTCCCTGTTCAAAGCCCATGGCTTTTGAGTATGATTTCCGCACCGGCGCACGCGCGCCCTTCCCCGCGGCGGAGGACACACGCGAGTTGCAAGCTGATCTGGAACGCGGCCTCAAGCTCGTCGCCATCGGCGGCGGCACGGGCCTGTCCACGCTCCTCTCGGGGCTCAAGGAGCTGGTGGGCGAGCACGAGCGCGGCGGGCTGTGGCTCGAAGCGCTGTCGGCCATCGTCACCGTCTCGGACGACGGCGGCAGCTCGGGCCGCCTGCGCGACGAGTTGCAGATGCTCCCGCCCGGCGACATCCGCAACTGCATGGTGGCCCTCTCCGAAGACTCGACGCTGCTCTCGCGCCTCTTCCGCTACCGCTTCCGCGGCGAGGGCGGCCTCGGCGGCCACAGCTTCGGCAACCTCTTCCTCGCGGCGCTCACCGAGGTGACGGGCGACTTCGTCGAGGCCGTCCGCCTCTCGTCCGAGGTCTTGGCGAGCAAGGGGCGCATCTACCCCGCGACCCTCAACGACGTGCGGCTGGTGGCCGAGCTCGAGGACGGCTCGGAGGTGCGCGGCGAGACGAACATCACGGCGTCGCGCTCGCCCATCAAACGCCTCCACCTTGAGCCGGAGCAATGCCTGCCGCTGCCCGAGGCGCTCTCGGCCGTCCGCGCGGCCGACCTCATCACGGTCGGGCCGGGGTCGCTCTACACGAGCATCCTGCCGAACCTTCTGGTGGCGCGCATGGCCGAGTGTCTGGGCGCGTCGCGGGCCGTCAAGATTTTCGTCTGCAACCTGATGACGCAGCCGGGCGAGACCGACGGCTACACGGCCCGCCGCCACCTCGAAGTCGTCAAGCGCTACGCGCCCGAGATCGACTTCGACTTCGTCGTCGTCAACGACCGCCGCGTCAGCCCCGAGCAGGAGGAGGCTTACGCGGCCGAGGGCGCGCGCCAGATCGGGCTGACCGACCACCTCGTCGAGCGCGAGTTCGGCGACGAGGCCGAGGTCGTCCGCGCCGACCTGCTCGACGAGGGCGAGAAGGTGCGCCACAGCCCCTCGAAGCTGGCCCGCGTCATCCTCGCCTGCTACGAACAGGCGTGCCCGCGCTCGACCATGACCGCGACGCGCTGAAGACCATATGGACAAACAGCCACACGCCGCCTCGCCTTCGGGCACCTCCCCACTCGACATCCTGATCCTCGCCGCCGGCCTCGGCACGCGCATGCGCTCGGCCACGGCGAAGGTCTTGCACGAGCTGGGCGGGCGCCCGCTGATCGCGCACGTCTGCCGCGCGGCGGCCGCGCTCCAGAAGGGGCAGCGGCCGGTCTACGTCGTCGTCGGCCATCAGGCCGAGGAGGTCAGGCGGGCCGTCGAAGAGGAGCTGGGTGAGGGCGGGGCCGTCTTCATCACGCAGGCCGAGCAGCGCGGCACGGGCGACGCCGTCTTCGCCGCGCGCGGCGCGCTGGCCGAGGCCAACTCGACCCTGCTCGTCCTCTCGGGCGACGTGCCGCTGGTGCGCGCCGAGACGCTGGGCGCGCTCGTCCACCAGCACCGCACGCACCGCGGGCGCGGCGCGGCCTGCACGCTCCTCTCCGTCCGCCTCGAAGACCCGACCGGCTACGGCCGCGTGCTGCGCGACGAGGAGGGGCGCTTCGAGCGCATCGTCGAGCAGAAGGACGCCACGCCCGAGGAGCGGCAGACCGCCGAGATCAACGCCGGCATCTACTGCTTCGAGACGCGCCTGCTCTTCAACGCGCTCGAGCGCGTCCGCCCCGAGAACGCGCAGGGCGAGTTCTACCTCACCGACGTGCCCGGCATCCTGCGCGCCGACGGCGAGGACGTCTCCGTCTACGCCCACGGCGACGCGCGCGAGGTCTCGGGCATCAACACGCGCGTCGAGCTTTCCGAGTTCGAGCGCCTGCTGCGGATGCGCACGCTCCGCAGCCTGATGCTCAACAGCGGCGTCACCGTCATCGACCCGCAGCACACCTACGTCAGCCCCGACGCGCACATCGGCCGCGACACCGTCATCCACCCGGGCGCCCACATCGAAGGCCGGACGACCGTCGGCGAGGGCTGCCGCATCGGCCCCGGCACGCGCATCACCAACTCGCGCGTCGGCAACGGCGTGACGGTCAAAGACCACTGCGTCATCGTCGACTCAGACCTCGCCGACCACTGCGAGGTCGGCCCCTTCGCGCACCTGCGCATGAACGCGCGCCTCGAAGAGGCCGCCCACGTCGGCAACTTCGTCGAGGTTAAGAAGTCGCGTCTGGGCAGCCGCACGAAGGCGATGCACCTCTCCTACCTCGGCGACGCCGAGATCGGCGAGCGCACCAACATCGGGGCCGGCACCGTCACCTGCAACTACGACGGCCGCGAGAAGCACCCCACCCACATCGGCGACGACGTGAAGGTCGGCTCCGACACCATGTTCGTCGCCCCCGTCCGCGTCGGCTCGCGCTCCGTCACCGGGGCCGGCTCGGTCGTCACGGAGGACGTGCCCCCCGACACCCTCGTCGCCGGCGTCCCCGCCAGAGTCAAAAAGAAACTGCCGCGCGAGGCGGCGGCCGAGGCGCGAGAAGACAAGGACACGGAGGAGGTCACGGCCGCCGTGACGGGTGACGAATAGGGCCCCGGGTCTAGGGCCGGGGGCCGAATGCGAGTTTCTTCCGGACTCCGGGCTCCGTAATTTTCCCGAAAGGAAATCATATGTGTGGCATCGTCGGTTACGTCGGAAACAAGCAGGTCGTGCCCGTCATCCTCGACGGGCTGAGGAAGCTGGAGTATCGCGGGTACGACTCGGCGGGCATCGCCGTGGTGGACGAGGATAACCGCCTCGACATCCGCCGGGCCGAGGGGAAGCTCAGGAACCTCGAAGAGGCCATCCGGCTCAAGCCGCTCGACGGCACCTACGGCATCGGCCACACGCGCTGGGCCACGCACGGGAGGCCGACCGAGGAGAACGCGCACCCGCACCGCGACTGCACGGGCCGCGTGGTCATCGTCCACAACGGCATCATCGAGAACTACGTCCAGCTCAAAGACCGCCTGCGCAAGTCCGACCACCGCTTCGTCACCGAGACCGACACCGAGGTCATCGCCCACCTCATCGAAGAGAATTTAAAGACCGAGGAGTCTTTCGAGAAGGCCGTCCGCCTCGCCATGCGCGAGCTGCGCGGCATCTTCGCCCTCTCGATCATCTCGACGGACGAGCCCGACACGATCATCGCCGTCCGGCAGGGGCCGCCCGTCGTCGTCGGGCTCGGCGACGGCGAGTTCTTCGTCGCCTCCGACGTGCCGCCCATCCTCCAGCACACGCGCGACGTTTTCTTCCTCGGCGACGGCGAGATAGCCGTGCTCACGCGCCACTCCGTCCACGTCTCGGACTTCGACGGCAACGGCGTCGAGCCGCAGCGCCAGCGCATCACGTGGGACCCGATCATGGCGGAGAAGGGCGGCTTCAAGCACTTCATGCTCAAGGAAATCTACGAGCAGCCGCGCGCCGTCCGCGACACCGTGCAGGGCCGCATCTCGCTCGACACCGGCCGCGTCTACCTCGACGAGATGAACATCACGCCGCAGGAGTTCAAGGCTTTCGACCGCGTGATGGTCGCCGCCTGCGGCACGAGCTGGCACGCGGGGCTGGCCGGCAAGTACATGCTCGAACAGCTCGCGCGCGTCCCCGTCGAGGTGGACTACGCCTCGGAGTTCCGCTACCGCGACCCGGTCATCGACGAGCGGACACTCCTCGTCGTCATCTCGCAATCGGGCGAGACGGCCGACACCATCGCGGCCCTCAGGGAGGCCAAGGAGCGCGGCGCGAAAATACTCTCCATCTGCAACGTGCAGGGCTCGATGATCACGCGCGAGTCCGACGGCACGATCCTCACGCACGCCGGCCCCGAGATCGGCGTCGCCTCGACGAAGGCTTTCACCTCGCAGATGATCGCGCTCTACCTCTTCGCCCTCCACCTCGGCCAGCTGCGCGGCGCGCTGACGGCCGACGAGGCCCGCGCCCACGCGCAGCAGCTCGCCGAGCTGCCCGTCAAGATCGAGCACCTGCTCTCCGAGTCGGACGAGCTGGAGGAGCTGGCGCGCGAGTTCCACCGCGCCACCGACTTCCTCTACCTCGGCCGCGGCATCAACTTCCCCATCGCGCTCGAAGGCGCGCTGAAGCTCAAGGAGATTTCCTACATCCACGCCGAGGGCTACCCGGCCGGCGAGATGAAGCACGGCCCGAACGCGCTCATCGACGAGCGGCTGCCCGTCGTCGTCATCAACCCGCGCGAGGAGGGCAACCGCGCCTCGGAGCTGCGCTACGAGAAGACGCACTCGAACATCGTCGAGGTCAAGGCCCGCGAGGGCGTCGTCATCTCCGTGCTCACCGAAGGCGACGCGATGTCGGCCGAGTCCTCCGACCACGTCATCACCATCCCCGAGTCCTCCGACCTGCTCTCCCCCGTCCTCGCCATCATCCCCCTCCAACTCCTCGCCTACCACATCGCCGTCCGCCGCGGCTGCGACGTTGACCAGCCCCGCAACCTCGCCAAGTCCGTCACCGTGGAGTGACGGGCGGCGGCCCCGCGCGAGGAAGAATGATGAAGGCCCGGCGAATGTCGCCGGGCCTTCGCTTGCGGGGAAGCCACGAAGCCTTAACCCGAAGTCCCCCGCGCCGGAACCGTCATTCGACGACGCGGGCGACGATGCATTTGAGGTAGAGGGTTTCGGGGACGCCGAGGAGGATGGGGTGGTCGGAGGCTTGGGTGCGGCGCTCGACGAGTTGGACGCGGCGGTGGGCGTCCGAGGCGGCTTCGGCGAGGAGGCCGAGGAAGAGCGGCTCGGTCATGTGGTAAGAGCAGGTGCAGGTGATGAGCACGCCGCCGGGCCGGAGGAGTTTCAGGGCGCGGAGGTTGATCTCCTTGTAGCCGCGGGCGGCCGCGCCGACGCTGGCGCGGTTCTTGGCGAAGGCGGGCGGGTCGAGGACGACGGTGTCGAAGCGCTCGCCGGACGCTCCGAGTTCGCGCAGCGCGTCGAAGACGTTGGCCTCCCGGAACTCGACGTTCGTGGCGCCGTTCAGCTCGGCGTTGCGCCGCGCCGCGGCCACCGCGTCGGCCGAGATGTCGAGGCCGAGGACGCTCTCGCACGCGGGCGCGATCGAGAGGGCGAAGCCGCCCTCGAAGGTGAAGCAGTCGAGGGCGCGGCCGCGCGCGTGGAGGCGCGCGGCGGCGTGGTTCTCGCGCTGGTCGAGGAACGTGCCGGTCTTCTGCCCGCCGAGCGGCGCGACGCGCAGGCGCACCCCGTGCTGCGCGACTTCGAGCTCGCCCGGCTCCTCGCCGCGGAGCAGGCCCGCGCGGGCCGGCAAGCCTTCGAGCGCGCGCACGCGCACGTCGTTGCGCTCGACGATCGAGCGCGGCGCGAACTCTTCGGCGAGCAGCTCGGCGAGCACGCCCTTCAGGCTTTCAGTCCCCTGCGAGAGCGTCTGCACGACGAGCACGTCGGCGTAGCGGTCGACGATGAGCGACGGCAGCAGGTCGCCCTCGGAGTAGACGAGGCGGAAGGCGTCGGCCTCCCTTTCAATCCCGGCGCGGCGCGCGGCGGCCTCGCGCAGCCGCGCGCGCCACCACTCAAGGTTCACCTCCTCGTCGCGCGCCGTCAGCAGCCGGACGGCGATCTCCGAGCGGTCGCTGTAGAGAGCGCGCCCGACGAAGCGCCCGCGCTCGTCCGTCAAGCGCACCACGGCCCCGCCCGGCGCGCCGCCCGCGTCGCGCACGTCGCTGCGGTAGACCCACAGGTGGCCCGCCCGCGCCCGCTCCGCGCCCTTCCGCGTGATGGTGACTTGAGGCTCGCCCATAGCTCAGAGTTTCGGGTTTCGAGTTTAAAGTTTCGAGTTAAAGGC
>DATMVI010000610.1:0-4860 GCA_035563275.1 Pyrinomonadaceae bacterium | reverse complement strand
TTCCGCGCTCGACGCGCTGCCGGGCGGCGTCGTCGCGCTCGACCTCGCCGAGGCCGCGCGCGGCGGGCACGCCGGACTCGTCCGCGAGAAGCTGGAGGCGCGGGCGCAGGCCCCCGCCTTCGAGTCGCTCAACGCCGCGCTGACGGCGGGCGGCGCGCTCGTGCTCGTCCCCGACGGCGCGCGCGTCGAGGCGCCGCTGCAACTGCTCTTCCTCTCCGCGCAGGACGGGTCGGCCTCGTTCCCGCGCGTCCTCGTCGCGGCCGGGCGCGACTCGCGCCTCGACATCATCGAGAGCTACGCCGCGGCCGGCGAGGTCTCGTACCTGACGAACGCCTTCGTCGAGGTCTTCGTCGGCGACGGCGCGCGCGTCACGCACTACAAGGTGCAGGACGAGGGCGAGCGCGCCTTCCACGTCGCCTCGACGCGCGCCGACGTGGGGCGCGACGCCTCGTACGACCTGACGACCGTGACGCTCGGCGCGCGCCTCTCGCGCCACGACATCGAGGTGCGCCTCGGCCGCGAGGGCGGCGAGTGCCACGTGGACGGACTCTACATCGTCGGCGACGGCCAGCACGCCGACACGCACTCGGTCATAGACCACCTCGTGCCGCGCGGGACGAGCCGCCAGAACTACAAGGGCATCCTCGACGGCAAAAGCCGCGCCGTCTTCAACGGCCGCGTCTTCGTCCACCGCGACGCGCAGCAGACCGACGCCGTGCAGAGCAACAAGAACCTCCTGCTCTCGGGCGAGGCGCGCGTCGACACGAAGCCGCAGCTCGAAATTTTCGCCGACGACGTGAAGTGCGCGCACGGCGCGACCGTGGGCCAGCTCGAAGAGGAGGAGCTGTTCTACCTCCTCAGCCGCGGCCTGCACCCGGAGCTTGCGCGCAACCTCCTGACCTACGGCTTCGCCGAGGAGATCGTCGAGAAGATCAAGTTCGACTCCATCCGGGCGCAGTTGGACGGGGCCATCCTCAACCGCCTGCGCGCCCGGCTGGAAGTCTGAGGGTGAATCGAATGATTGCGACCGAACAGACCCCGACCGGGGGCGCCGCCGTCTGGGACGTGGAGCGCGTCCGCGAGGACTTCCCCGTCCTGCGGCAGACGGTCAACGGCAAGCCGCTCGTCTACCTCGATAACGCGGCCTCCGCGCAGGTGCCGCAGCTCGTCATCGAGCGCGGCGCCAAGTACCTGCGCGAGGAGCACTCGAACATCCACCGCGGCGTCCACTACCTGAGCCAGCGCGCCACCTCGGCCTACGAGGGCGCGCGCGAGAAGGCGCGCCGCTTCATCAACGCGCGCGAGGCCAGAGAGTGCGTCTTCGTGCGCGGCTGCACCGAGGGCATCAACCTTGTCATGCACGGCTACGGCCGCAAGTTCGTCGGCGCGGGCGACGAGATCGTCGTCTCCGAGATGGAGCACCACTCGAACATCGTGCCGTGGCAGATGCTCTGCGAGGAGAAGGGCGCGCGCCTGAGAGTCATCCCGATGAACGACGCCGGCGAGCTCCTGCTCGACGAGCTCGACGCGCTGCTCAACGAGCGCACGCGCCTCGTCTGCGTCGGCCACGTCTCGAACGCGCTCGGCACGATCAACCCGATTAAGGAGATCACCGCGCGCGCGCACCGCCTCGGCGTGCCGGTGATGGTTGACGGGGCGCAGGGCGCGCCGCACCTGCGCGTGGACGTGCAGGACTTGGACTGCGACTTCTACGCCATCTCGGGCCACAAGATGTTCGCGCCGACGGGCAGCGGCGTCCTCTACGGCAAGGCCGAGTGGCTGGAGAAGATGAACCCCTTCGTCGGCGGCGGCTCGATGATCCGCACGGTGACCTTCGAGAAGAGCACCTACGCCAACATCCCCGACAAGTTCGAGGCGGGCACGCCGGCCATCGCCTCGCAGATCGGGCTCGGCGCGGCCATCGACTACCTGACGGGCCTCGACCGCGAGGCCGCCGCGGCCTACGAGCGGGAGCTTCTGACCTACGCGACCGCGCGGCTCTCCGACATCGGGGGCGTCCGCGTCATCGGCACGGCGCGCGAGAAGGCGAGCGTGCTGGCCTTCGTCATCGAGGACGTACACCCGCACGACGTGGGCACCATCCTCGATCAGGAGGGCATCGCCATCCGCGCCGGCCACCACTGCGCGCAGCCCGTCATGCAGCACTTCCGGGTGCCCGCCACGGCCCGCGCCTCCTTCGCCTTCTACAACACCCGCGCCGAGGTAGACCGCCTCGCCGCCGCCGTCGAGAGGGTGATCGACGTTTTTGCCTGAAAAGTAGCCGGTAGTCTCCGCGCGGAGACGGCTGACACTGTCACACGAAAGATTCTTTAGAGACTGTCTTCCTACTGACTACTGACTACTGACTACTGACCACTTCTTCTATGTCCGAACTGAGCGAGCTTTACCAGCAGGTCATCCTCGACCACAACAAGAAGCCGCGGAACTACCGCGCGCTGGAGGGCGCCAACCGCGTCGCCGAGGGCCACAACCCCCTGTGCGGCGACCAGCTCACGGTCTACCTGCGGATGGAGGAGAACGCCGTCGGCGAGGTGAGCTTCGTCGGGTCGGGCTGCGCCATCTCGAAGGCGTCGGCGAGCATGATGACGCAGGCCGTCAGAGGCAAGTCGCGCGAGGAGGCGCAGGCCCTCTTCGAGCAGTTCCACCGGATGGTGACGGGCGAGCTGGACGAAGAGGCGGAGCCGAACCAGCTCGGCCGCCTCAAGATTTTCGCCGGCGTGCGCGACTACCCCGCGCGCGTCAAGTGCGCCAGCCTCTCGTGGCACACGCTGCGCGCCGCCCTCGAAGGCGAGGAGTCGGCCACGACCGAGAGCGCCGTCTGAGCGCGAATCTTCGGTTTCCGCTCGCCGCTCCCCCTCAAGCCCGCGGCCGCCGGTTATCAGTTCCCGCTTTTACTGATAAACTGGCGGCCGATGCTTTTTAGTCGCCATTCAAACACCTAAAATCGAAAACCCGTCGGAGCCTGCGCCCGCATGAACATCGAGCGGATCGAGCTGCGCGAGATACGCCTGCACCTCAAACACTTCTTCGAGACCAGCTTCGGCCGCACCGTCGAGCGCCGCATCCTGCTCGTCCGCGTCCTCGACCGGGAGGGCGGCGAGGGCTGGGGCGAGTGCACGGCCGGGGAGGGGCCTTTCTACAGCGAGGAGTGGATCGACGGCGCGTGGGAGGTGACGCGCTCGTTTCTGGCCCCGATGGTTCTGGGGCGCGCGTTGGCGTCGGCGGCCGGGGCCGGCGCGCTGATGGCCCGCGCGCGCGGCCACCGGATGGCGAAGGCGGGGATCGAGACGGCGTGCTGGGACTTGGAGGCGCGGCGGCTCGGCGTCCCGCTCTGGCGTCACCTCGGCGGCTCGCGTCCCGAGATTCCGTGCGGCGTCTCCATCGGCATACAGGACTCGCACGCCGAGCTGCTCGACAAGATCGAGGGGGAGCTGGCCGACGGCTACCAGCGCATCAAGATCAAGATCAAGCCGGGCTGGGACGCCGAGGCGGTCGAGGCCGTGCGCGCGCGCTTCCCCGACATCCTTCTAATGGTGGACGCCAACTCGGCCTACACGCTCGCGGACGCGCCGCTCTTCCGCGCGCTCGACCGGCACCGCCTCCTGATGGTCGAGCAGCCGCTCGCCCACGACGACATGTACGACCACGCCCGCCTTCAGGAACAGATCGAGACGCCGGTCTGCCTCGACGAGTCCGTGCGCTCAAGCGAGGACGCGCGCAAGGCTCTGGCGCTGGGCGCGTGCCGCGTCGTCAACGTCAAGCTCGGGCGCGTGGGCGGGCACGCCGAGGCCCGGCGCGTCGAGCGTGTGTGCCGCGAGGGCGGCGTCCCCGTCTGGTGCGGCGGGATGCTTGAGTCGGGCGTCGGCCGCGCGCACAACGTGGCGATGGCGACGCTCGAAGGGTTCACGCTCCCCGGCGACGTTTCGGCCAGCTCGCGCTACTGGGAGGAGGACATCATCGACCCGCCCGTCACCGTCACGCCCCGCGGAACCATCCACGCGCCCGACGCGCACGGCATCGGCTACGAAGTCAGCCGCCGCCGCGTCGAGGCCCTGACCGTGCGCTCCGAGACGTTGAAGCATGGCTGAGCCACCGGACACGCGGGCGGCCAAACGCCTGCTCGAATATTTCGCGCGGCGGCGCGGCGAAGTGCTCTCCCTCACGCGGGCGCTCTGCGAGGCCGAGTCCCCCTCGGGCGACCTCGACGGGAGCCGCGCCGTCTCCGACCTTCTGGCGTCGGCGGCCGAGGGCGTCCCCGGCGTCGTCTCCACCGAGCGCATCGAGCCGCCCGGCCGCTACGGGGTTCACCTCCGCGTCCGCGCGTTCGACGCGGGCGGCGGCGGCGCGCGCCCGCTGCTGCTGCTCGGCCACACCGACACGGTTCACGCGAGGGGGACGCTCGCCGCGCGGCCGTGGCGCGAGGCGGGGGGGAAGATTTACGCGCCGGGCATCTTCGACATGAAGGCGAGCTGCGCCGTGGCCGTCGAGGCCCTGCGCGCCTGCGCGGAGTCGGGCCTGCGGCCGCGCCGGCCGGTCGCGCTGCTCCTGACGTGCGACGAGGAGACGGGCAGCCACACCGGGCGCGCGCTCGTCGAGGAGGAGGCGCGGGCGTCCGAGTACGTTCTGGTCTTGGAGCCGCCCGCGCCCGGCGGCCGCGCCAAGACGGCGCGCAAGGGGACGGGCCTCTTCACGCTGCGCGCCGAGGGCCTGGCCGCGCACGCCGGGCTCGACCCGGAGAAGGGCGCGAGCGCCGTCCACGAAATCGCCCGGCAGGTCGAGCGCGTCTGCGGGCTGGCCGCGCCGGAGCGCGGGACGAGCGTCAACGTCGGCGTCGTCCGC
>DATMVI010000609.1:0-7350 GCA_035563275.1 Pyrinomonadaceae bacterium | reverse complement strand
GCCGAGGCGGCCCGGCTCGCCGGCGACGCGCAGGCCGAAGGCGAGGCCGCGCTCGCCCTCGCCGAAGAGTTGGGCGCGCACCTGCCCCTGCGCGAGTTGGCCGAGAGCTTCGAGCGCGCCGCCGCGCTGCTCTCGACCTCGGCCGCCCCCGCCGCGCAGTCGCGGCTGTGCGCCTGCGCGCGCCGACTGGTCTCGCAGGCCGCCGTGCGCGGTCAGCCGCCACGCCTCTGGGAGGGCTTCTCGTTCAAGGACGCCGTCCATGATTTCGAGGCGGCCGTCATCGCGCGGGCGCTGGCCGACGCGGGCGGCTCGGTGTCGAGGGCCGCGCGCCTGCTCGGCTTCCGGCACCACAACAGCCTCGCCTCGATCCTCAACAACCGCCACCGCGAACTGCTCGGCGTGCGCTCGCCCATCAAGCCGCGCCGCCGCAGCATCATCACCGTCCGCGAGCGAGCGCGCGCGCCGCGCTTCGCCGCCGCCGGCACGGGGCGCGTCCCCACCGTCCTGCACGTCGAGGACGACCCCGCGGCGGCCGACGCCGTGCGCCGCGCGCTCGAAGCCGAGGGCTGGAGGGTCGAGACGTGCGCCGACGGCCGGGAGGCGCTGGCGCGCCTGCGCCGCCCGACCGCCTACGACCTGCTGCTGCTCGGCGACGACTTGCCCGGCGCGGACGGCGCCGAGGTCGCGCGCGAGACGCGCTCGCTCCGGCACCGGCGCGAGACGCCGATCATCATGTTCGCCGCCGCCGAACGCGAGCACGTCTCGCGCGCGGCCGGCGTCAACCTCCTCCTCCGTAAGCCGCAGGACTCGGCCGCCCTCGCCGAAGCCGTCAGCCGTCTGCTGCCGGAGAAAACCGTCAGGCGGTAGGCGGCGGACAGAAAGCATTCGCCGGCGGGCGTCGAGGCAGACAACCTCGGCGCCCGCCGGCGCAGTTTTTTCTACTGATTACTGGCTACTGTCTACCGCCCGCCGCTTTGTGCTACATTCTTCCTCTGCCCACACCATACCGAGTCGGTCATCTTGAGGAGAACACCATGAGACGTTTCGTGAGACCTTTCTTCGTCTGCGCGCTCGTCGTCTGCGCGGCGCTGGCGGCCACGGCGCAGCAGGCGGCGCGGCAGTTCACGGTCGAGGAGATGTTGAAGCTTCGCCGCGTCGGCGACCCGCGGTTGTCGCCCGACGGCCGCCTCGTCGCCTTCACCGTCGGCGTCCCCGACGTGGCCGCCAACCGCACGCGGACGCAGGTCTACGTCGTGCCGGCCGCGGGCGGCGAGCCGAAGCAGATCACGAGCGGCGACGCCAGCTCGACCACGCCGCGCTGGTCGCCCGACGGCAAGAGAATCGCCTTCGTCACCGGCGGACAAATCTGGACGATGGACGCCGCGGGCGGCGACCGCAGGCAGGTGACCGGCATCTCGACCGGCGCGGCCGACCCCGTCTGGTCGCCGGACGGCCGCCTCATCGCCTTCGCCTCGGACGTTTACCCGGACTGCGCCGACGACGCCTGCAACAAGCGGCGCGACGAGGAGGCGGCCGCGGGCAAGGTCAAGGCGAAGGTCGTCACGCGCCTGCTCTACCGCCACTGGACGGCGTGGAAGGACGGCAAGCGCACGCACGTCTTCGTCGTGCCCGCGGAGAGCGGAGCGGCGCGCGACCTCACGCCCGGCGACTTCGACTCCCCACCCTTCTCCTTAGGCGGCCCGGCCCAGTACGCCTTCTCGCCCGACTCGAAGGAGCTCGCCTTCGTCAGCAACCGCGACAAGGTCGAGGCCACCTCGACCAACAGCGACCTCTTCGTCGTCGCGGTCACGGGCGGCGAGGCCCGGCGGCTGACCGGCGACAACCGCGGCGCCGACTCCTCGCCCGTCTACACGCGCGACGGCCGCTTCATCGCCTACCGCTCGCAGGCCACGCCCATGTTCGAGAGCGACCGCTGGCGGCTGATGCTCTACGACCGGCAGGCCAACACCTCGCGCGAGGTGCTGCCGAAGTTCGACGCCCACGTCGAGAGCATCACGTTCACGCCCGACGGCAGCGGCGTCTACGTCACCGCGGGCGAGCGCGGCCGCCACCCCGTCTTCTTCGCCTCGCTCGCCGACGGCTCGATCCGGAAGGTGGTCGAGGGCTTCAACGACGACCTGCAGGTCGCGCCCGACGGCCGCTCCCTCGTCTTCACGCGCTCGACGGCCGCCCGGCCGCCCGAGCTGTACACGCTGCGGCTCGACGGCGTCGCGCCCGCCGGCGCGGGCGGCGATCAGGCCGTGCCGCTCACGCGCTTCAACGACGAGGTGATGGCCGGCTTCGGCCTGAGGCCCGCCGAGGAGGTGACGTGGGAGGGGGCGGCCGGCGCGCAGGTGCAGGGCTGGCTCTTCCGGCCGCCGCAGTTCGACCCGTCGAGGAAGTACCCGCTCCTCGTGCTCATCCACGGCGGGCCGCAGGGCGCGTGGAACGACAGTTGGAGCTACCGCTGGAACCCGCAGATTTACGCCGCGCGCGGCTACGTCGTCTTGATGCCGAACCCGCGCGGCTCGACCGGCTTCGGCCAGCAGTTCACCAACGAGATTTCGGGCGACTGGGCCGGCAAGGTCTACACCGATTTGATGAACGGCGTGGCGAAGGTGGCGGCGATGTCGTTCGTGGACAAGGAGCGGGTCGGCGCGGCCGGCGCCTCTTACGGCGGCTACATGGTCAACTGGCTGCTCGGCCACAACGACCACCCGGCCGTTAAATTTAAGGCCTTCGTCTCGCACGCGGGCGTCTTCCACACCGAGAGCATGTACGGCGTGACCGAAGAGCTGTGGTTCCCCGAGTGGGAGTTCGGCGGCACGCCGTGGGAGAAGCCGGAGGCGTACGCGAAGTGGTCGCCGCACCGCCACGCCCGCAACTTCAGGACGCCGACGCTCGTCACGCACGGCGAGATAGACTACCGCGTGCCCATCGATCAGGGCCTCCAGCTCTTCACCTACCTGCAAAAGCAGGACGTGCCCTCGAAGCTCATCGTCTTCCCCGACGAGGGCCACTGGATTCTCAAGCCGCAGAACTCGATGTTCTGGTACGCCAACGTCCTCGACTGGCTCGACCGGTATCTCAAGCCGGCGGCGTAGAACAGGGCCGCGGGCGCGGGCGGCGCAAACGACAAACGCGGGGCGGTGAGCCGAAAGACGAGTCGTCTTCGGCTCACCGCCCCGCGTCACTTTTATCCGCCCGCCGCCGCGCGCGGCCCTGTTCTTACCCGCCGTTAATCCTCGCGGCTCTGCGCCAACTCCTGCCGCGCGGCCGCCTTCGGCATCCAGCGCGGGTTGCGCCCGCGGGCGTTCGTGTAGACGACGCTGCGGTCGGCGAGGTTCATCACGTAGATGCCGTCGGGCGCGGCCGGGTCGAAGAGGCTCGCGGCGCAGGCGATTTTGTTGCCGCCGGGCGAGTAGGCCGGGCCGTACTCCTCGCGGTCTGCGGAGTTCGTCAGGTTCGCGGGCCGGCCCGTGCCGTCGGCGTTGACCGCCATCAGGTCGCGCCCGTGCGTGTAGATGACCTTCCGGCCGTCGGGCGAGAAGGCGAGCGTGTCGCCGGGGTCGAGTTGGAGGCCGCGCGTGAGCTGGCGCATGCCCGTCCCGTCGGCCTTGACCACGTAGACGTTGTACTCGATCTTGCCGGCCGCCGAAAGGGTCTGGCCGACGAAGGCGATGCCGCGGCCGTCGGGCGAGAACGCGGGCACGGTCTCGGCCCGCAGGCCCGAGTCGAAGAGCCGGCGCTCGTTCGAGCCGTCGGCGTTCATCACGTAGAGGCGGCGCGCGACCTCGCCGCCGGCCCGCGGCGAAGCGCCCTGACGCTCGCCGACGAAGACGATCCGCCGGCCGTCGGGCGAGTAGGACGGGTGCGTGTCCTGCGGGCCTTCGGAGAGGCGCAGGCGCCCCGTGCCGTCGGCGTTCATCGAGAAGATGTGCGTGACTTCGGGGTCGGCGGGGCTGTCGGCGAAGGCGATCTTGCGCGCGTCGGGCGACCACGCCGGGCTGTGGCCGCGCCCGAGCGGCGTCACGCCCGAGCCGTCGGCGTTCATCACGAAGAGGTTGCCGTCGAGGTCGTGGTAGACGATCTTGTCCTCGGCCGCGCCCCCGGCCGCCGCCGCGCCCGGCGCGAGCGCGGCGGCGGCGGCGCACGCGACGGCGAGCAGCAGGAGCGCGAGGCGCGTGGCGGCGGGCTGTCTGCGGGCGCGTGTGACGTGCATGGCTGAAGTGTCCTCCGAGAGATTTTGTAAAAGTCTTGAATCGCCGGCCGCCCCGTCCGGGGCGCGTGCGGTCTCTGTTGGTTAACGCGGAGGGCGGGCGGAAAAGTCATCAGCCGCGGGGAACTTTTTTTCGCCCCGGCCGGTGAGTGCCCGCGGCCGCTGTTTTCGCGTTAGCTTGGTGGCGGCCTTCCGGGTCGCCTAATTGATGTACGCGGCGGCGTTGTTTATACTGGCCGCGGCAACGGGCCGGACGATATAAGCCAGACACAAGCGGGAAGATAGACGTGACCACCCCCTCGCCTCTTGACGCGACCGGACTCCTCCTCCAACTGACGGGCGGGCCGCGCTCCGCCTCCGGCGGGCCGGGGCCGGCGTCCGCCCGCGCCGCGCGCCCGACTCCGGCCGGGAGTTGAAGGGCCTTCGCGGCCCGCGCCGGTTCTCCGACCGTCAAACGCATTCGCCACTTAGTTCTTATGTCCCGGGAACGCTGGAAGCAGATCGAAGAGGTGTTTCAGACGGCGCTCGACCTCGCGCCGGAGGAGCGCGCGGCCTTCCTCGCGCAGGCCTGCGCGGGCGACGAGGCGATGCGCGAGCAGGTCGCCGCCCTCGTCGGCCAGTTCGAGCGCGCCTCCAGCCTCGACGAGCAGAGCCGCGCCTCGCTCGACGAGTCGCAACTCTTCGCCGCCCCGCCCGTGGACGAGACCGACCCGATGGAGGGGCGCCGCGTCGGCGCTTACCAGCTCGTGCGCGAGATCGGCCGCGGCGGCATGGGCGCCGTCTACCTCGCCGAGCGCGCCGACAGCGCCTTCCAGCGGCGGGTCGCCGTCAAGCTGGTCAAGCGCGGGATGGACACCGACTTCATCCTCCGCCGCTTCCGCAACGAGCGGCAGATCCTCGCCTCGCTCAACCACCCGAACATCGGCCGCCTCCTCGACGGCGGCTCGACCGACGACGGCCTGCCCTACTTCGTCATGGAGTACATACAGGGCCAGCCGCTCTACGACTACTGCGACGACCGGCGGCTGACCCTGCGCGCCCGCCTCCAGCTCTTCTCGCAGGTCGCGGCCGCCGTCGCCTACGCGCACCAGAACCTCGTCATCCACCGCGACATCAAGCCGTCGAACATCATGGTCACGGCGGCCGGCGTGCCCAAGCTCTTAGACTTCGGCATCGCCAAGCTGCTCAACCCGGAGCTGGCCGCCGACACCTCGCCGATGACGGCGACGGCGATGCGCCTGATGACGCCCGAGTACGCCTCGCCCGAGCAGGTGCAGGGGCTCGCCGTCTCGCCCGCCTCGGACGTTTACTCGCTCGGCGTGATGCTCTACGAGCTGCTGACCGGGCACCGCCCCTACCGCCTGCGCCAGCGCTCGGCGCACGAGGTGTCGCGCGTCATCTGCGAGGAGGAGCCGGAGCCGCCGAGCGTGATCGTCTCCGGCCCCGAGGGCGTGCTGGCGGTCGGCGGCGGCCCGGCCACGCTCGAAGCGCTCGCGTCGGCGCGCGCCGCCACGCTCGAAGAGTTGCGCCGCGAGCTGGCCGGCGGCATCGACCAGCTCGTGATGAAGGCGCTGCGCAAGGAGTCCCGGCGCCGCTACCGCTCGGCCGAGGAGCTGCGCGAGGACATCGCGCGCCACCTCGACGGCCGCCCCGTCTCGGCCCCCGCCTACTTCCCCGCGCCCCGGCCGCGCAAGTCCGCGCCGGCCGACGCGGCCGCGGGCGAGAAGACGCTGGCCGTGCTCCCCCTGAAACTCCTCAACCCTCCCGCGGACGGCGACACCGGCGCGGGCTTCCTCGGCGTGGGCCTCGCCGACGCGCTCATCACGCGGCTGTCGAACGTGCGGCGGCTCGCCGTGCGCCCGACGAGCGCCGTGCTGCGCTACACGGGCGCGGACGGCGACCCGCTCGGCGCGGGCCGCGAGCTGGGCGTGCAGTTCGTCCTCGACGGCCGCATCCGCCGCGCCGGCGAGCGCATCCGCGTCACCGTCCAACTGCTCGACGTGCGCGAGGGCGCCAGCGTCTGGGCCGGGCAGTTCGACGAGACCTTCACGGACGTTCTGAGCCTCGAAGACGACATGAGCGCGCGCGTCGCCGAGGCGCTCATCCCGCGCCTCTCCGGCGACGAGCGCCAGCAGCTCGCCAAGCGCGGCACGGACAACCCCGAGGCCTTCGAGGCCTACCTGCGCGGCCGCTACCACTGGAACGCCTTCACGATGGAGGGCTTCGCCGAGGCGCTCGTCTGCTACCAGCGCGCCGTGGCGCTGGCGCCCGACTACGCGCTCGCCTACGCCGGCATCGCCGACTACTACAACTGGCTCGGCATCTACGCCGTGCTCCCCTTCGCCGACACCTCGGCCGCCGCGCGCGAGGCCGCGCTCAAGGCCGTCGCCCTCGACGACACTCTGGCCGAAGCCTACGCCGCGCTCGGCTTCGCCACGCTGATGCACGACTTCGACTGGGAGGCGTGCGGCCGCTACCTGCGCCGGGCGGTCGAGCTCAACCCGAACTACGTGACGGGCCGGCTCTGGTACTCCTACTTCCTCGGCATGTCGGGCCGCTTCGACGAGGCGATGGTGCAGGTGCGCCGCGCGCTCGAACTCGACCCGCTGACGCCCATCGTGCCGCAGACGCAGTGCTGGATGTTCTACTACTCGCGGCGCTACGAGGAGGCGCTGGCCTGCACGCGCCAGCTCGCCGCGCGCGAGCCGCGCTACGGGCTGACGCACGTCTTCCTCTCGATGGTCTTGTCGCGCACGGGCCGCCACGAGGAGGCGGTCGAGGCGGCGCAGAAGGCTTTGACGCTGCTCGGCCGCAGCCCCTACACGATGGCCTACCTCGCGGCCGCCAACGCCGCGGCCGGCCGCGACGCCGAGACGCGCGCGCTGCTCGAAGAGATCGCGGGCGCGCAGCCGGCGCGTTACGTCTCGCCCTACCTTCTGGCGATGGTGCACGGCCACCTGCGCGAGCGCGAGCAGACGTTCGCCCATCTGGAGCGCGCCGTCGAGATTCGCGACGGCCGCCTCGTCTGGCTCGGCGTCGACCCGCAGTTCGACTGGCTGCGCGACGAGCCGCGCTTCCACGAGCTGCTGCGGCAGACGCGCAACCCTCTGGCCGGCCGCGCCCCCGCGGGG
>DATMVI010000608.1:0-6429 GCA_035563275.1 Pyrinomonadaceae bacterium | reverse complement strand
CCGACGCCGCCCGCGCGGTTCGCGTAGACCTCGCCCGTCGGCGCGGCGATGAAAGTCTCGCGCCCCTTGAGCACGACCACCGAGCGGAAGTCCGAGGCGGCGCGCCGCGCGGCCTCCAGCGGCCCGCGCTTAATCCCCTCTTTCGGCTCGCCGTAGATGTCGGCCAGCTCCTCCGCGTTCGGCGTGACGACGGCGCGGCCGCCGAGCTCGTGCAGCAGCTCGCGCGTGTCCGAGAGGCAGGCCAGCCCGCCCGCGTCGAGCACGACCGGCACCTCGCGGCAGAGCCGCAAAGTCTCTTCGACGAAGCGCGCGACCGCGGCGTCCTCGATCATCCCCGGCCCGACGCACACGCACTGCGCGGCCCCCGTGTGCCGCCTCAGGCTGGCGGCGGCCGCGCGCGAAGGCTTGCCCGAGCGCGTCTCCGGCAGCGCGAAGACGCGCGCCTCGGGGATGCTCGCGGCGACGAGCGCGGCGCTTCGGCTGACGGTGGCGACCTGCAACTTCCCCGCCCCCGCGCGCAGGGCCGCCACGCCCGCGAGCACGACCGCGCCCGGCGTCTCGCGCCCGCCGCCCACGACCAGCACGCGCCCGCGCTCCTCCTTGTCGCCGCCCTCGTCGGGCCACGGCAGCGGTATGCGCCGCAGGACTCCGGCGCCGATGAGCACGGGGCTGTTCTTTTTCTTCATGGGCGTGAACCGCGGGACTCTCCGTGAGGGCGCGCGGCCTACTTCGGGGCGACGGGCACGTCCGGGGCGGCGGTGATGGTCTCGCCGGCCTCTTCGAGGGGGGCGACGAAGTTGAAGGAGCGCAGCGCCGGCCCGCCGATCTTGCCGATGCCGGGGTCGTACTCGTAGGTCGTCACCCCGCAGTTCGCCACGTCGTAGTCGCGGTCGGCGCGCAGCACCTCCTCCTCCGTCATGTTCTCCAGCAGGTAGCGGAAGCAGAAGATGACGGCCGAGTGGGCGACGACGAGCACGCGCTCGCGCCGGTACTCGCGCGTCACGGTGTCCACGACGTTGCGCAGCCGCAGGATCACGTCGCACCAGCTCTCGCCGCCGGGCGGCCGGTGGTAGAACTTGCCGAGCGCCGTCAGCGCCTCGGCCTGCTCCGGGTACTTCTCGCGCGCGCCGGCCTTCGTCAGACGGTCGAAGATGCCGAACTCCCTCTCGCGCAGACGCTCGTCGGCGAGCAGGACGAGCCCGCCGCGGTCGAGGCCGGCGGCCGCGAGCGCGAGGTCGGCCGTGCGCCGCGCGCGGACGTAGGGCGACGTGAGCAGGACGGTCGGGCGCGCGCCGGGCGCGAGCGAGCCGAGCCAGCGGCCGAGCGCCGCGGCCTGCCGCTCGCCGAGCGGCGAGAGCGGCACGTCGCAGTCGCGGTGCGGGATGTTGACGGCGTGCGCGCCCGACGCCTCGGCCGCCGCGCTCGCCACGTTCCCCGCGCTCTCGCCGTGGCGCACCAGCCACAGCACGTCCGGCCACTTCTGGGTCATAGGTTCGGGTTTCGAGTTTCGGGTTCGAGGTCTCAAGCTAATAGCAGCCTGCCTTTAACTTGAGACCTTGAACCCGAAGCTTCGAGCTTCTTTATGCGATTTCGTTGTTCCTCGCGGCGGCGCGGTCGTTGAGCGCCGTCAGGATGGAGGGCGCGAGCGCCGACTCGCTGTCCCTGCCTTTGGCGCGCTTGCGGCCGATGCCGCCGGGCGCGGGCAGGAGGCGGTTGGCGAGGGCGAGCATGTCGGCCGTCGCCTCGGGGAAGAGGTTGCGGAACTTGACGGCGAGCACGGCCTGCGTGGTGATGATCAGTTCGGCCTGCCCGCGCTTGGCCGCCGCGATGATCTGCCGCGCGGCGCGCTCGGCCTGAATCGAGGTCACGGGCAGCGCGTCGCTGATGGCGAACCACGCGTACTCGGCGCGGTGCTGCCCCTTGAAGTTGGCGTTGCGCGGGCTGCCCGTCCGCATCAGGCCGGGGCAGACGGTCGTCACCACCACGCCGTCTTTCATCAGCTCGGCGCGCAGCCCGTCGGAGAGTCCGGCGAGCGCGAACTTGCTGGCCGAGTAGGGCACGAGGTGCGGGACGGCGATCTTGCCGCCGATGGAAGAGATGTTGACGATGCGCCCCTCGCCGCGCTCGCGCATCTGCGGCAGCACGGCCAGCGTCGTGTAGAGCGGCCCCCAGAAGTGGATCGCCATCGCCTGCTCGTAGTCCTCGACGGTCATCACCTCGACGGGGCCGACCTGAATCGTGCCGGCGTTGTTGACGAGCACGTCGATGCGGCCGAAGTGGCGCGTGACGACATCGACCAGCTCCCTGACCTGCGCGCGCTCGGTCACGTCGCAGGGGAAGGCGTAGGCGTTCGCGCCGCGCGCGGCGAGGTCGGCGCGCGCCCGCTCCAGCTCGCCGCGGTCGCGCGCGCAGATGGCCACGTTCGCGCCCTCGGCCGCCAGCTCGCGCGCCAGCACCAGCCCCAGCCCGCGCGAGCCGCCCGTAATCAGCGCCGTCTTCCCGCGCAAATCGTACCCGCTCGCGCGCCGGTACAGCGCCCGCGCCGCGAGCAAAGCCCCCGCGCCCGCGGCCAGCAACAAAGCGTCCTTCTGCTTTAACATCGCATCATTCTCCGACGGGAGAGTAGACCGTAATAAGTAGTCAGTAGTCAGTAGTCAGTAGTCAGTAGAAAGACCTTCGGCGGCGTCTCGTCAGCGCGCGGGCGTCAGTCGTCGCCGTAGCGCTACCGTCTACTGTCAGCTGTCTACTCGTTCACAACATCCACCCGATGAGGGCGGCGACGAGCGCGGCGAGGGCGAGGGCGAGGACGAGGCGCGGCAGGCGGACGCGCAGCTTCGGGAAGAGCAGGTAGGCGACGAGCGCCGAGGCGAGGAAGGCGAGGCCGGCCGCCGTCGGCGTCTGAAGCTTCAGGTGCAGCACGTAGAACAGCACCACCGTCATCGTGGGCAGGAACATCGCCGCCCAGTTCGCCGCCGCGCTCTTGTCTCCCCCTGAAACCATTTCCCTGCCCCCCCTTGTCACGTCGGTTCCCCTCTCACTTGAACTCGGCCAGCACCGGCGTGTGGTCGGACGGCCGCTCCCAGCCGCGCGGCTCCTTGTCGATCCACGACCGCGAGCAGCGCGCCGCCAGAGGCTCCGAGACCCAGACGTGGTCGATGCGCAGGCCCGCGTTGCGGCGGAACGACCCGGCCCGGTAGTCCCACCACGAGAAGTGTCCGCCCTCGGCCGTGCGCAGGCGGAAGGCGTCCGTGAAGCCCCACTCCCTGACCTCCGCGAGGCGCTCGCGCTCGGGGCGGCTGAAGAGGATGCGGCCGTGCCAGAGCTGCGGGTCGTGAACGTCGCGCTCCTCGGGCGCGACGTTGAAGTCGCCGCAGATGAGCACGTCGTCGTCGGCCCAGAACTCCTCGTCGAGGTAGGCGCGCAGCCGCCGCAGCCAGCGCAGCTTGAAGTCGTACTTGTCGGTTCCGACCGCCTGCCCGTTCGGGACGTAGACGTTGACGACGCGGACGCCGCCGACGGTCGCCGCCAGCGCGCGCGCGTGCGCGCCCTCCTCGTCGTCGGGCAGGCCGCGCCGCGCCTCCTCAATCGGCGCCCGGGCGAGGATGGCGACGCCGTTGTAGGTCGGCTGGCCGAACGCCTCGGACTGGTAGCCGAGCGCGGCGAAGTCCGCCGCCGGGAAGCGTTCGTCGGCGCACTTCGTCTCCTGCAAACAGAGCACGTCGGGGCGCGCCCGCTCCAGCCAGCGCAGCACGAGCGGGAGGCGGGCCAGCACCGAGTTCACGTTCCATGTGGCGATGATCACGCTGGCCACATGATAGCTCGCGGCGGCGCGAATTTGTAGGGGCTCGCCCGCGGCGTGTTATAAATTTGACATCTCGGGCAAGGAATCGCAGCGAAAGGGACGCGAGGGGGGAGGCTCAGATGAGATTGAAAGGCGACCGACGAATCATCCGCGCGGCGACTTTCGCCGGGCTGCTGCTGGTCGGGGGCTCGGACGCGGGCGGCGAGTTCGGCGCGGGCGCGGCCGCGCAGGACGCGGGCCGGCGGATCGCGCCGCCGCCGCGGCTTAGGTGTCCGCGCGACAACACGACCTCGTTCACGGGCCGCGTCCTCGCCTACCGGCGCACGGCGGGCCGCGTCTTCGTCCGCGTGCGGACGGACGAGGAGACGACCGAGGAGTTCACGCTGCGCCACGGCCGGCGCGGCGACCCGAAGCGGCTCTTCCTGCTGCGCGGCGAGACCTTCACGCAGCGCGACTGGCGGCTCATCGAGACGCGCGCCGGCCGCCTCCGCCCCGGCGTCCGCGCCACCGTCTGGGCCTGCTACGAGGGCGACGAGCCGAGGCCGGAGCTGATCGACTGGCAGCCGCCCGAGTAGAACGAGTTTCGAGTTTTCGAGTTAAAGACAAAACGGGGCCGCGGGCCGCGGCGGGCGGGTTGAGTTTCGTTAACGTCAACCCGCCCGCCGCGGCCCGCGGCCCCCTTCCTTCGCGAACTCGAATCTATTTCTTTGCGAGCGGGAGGCCGGCCGCCTTCCACGCGTCGAGGCCGCCGAGGAGCGCGGCCGTCTGTTCGATCCCTTTGTGTCTGAGGTAGGACGCCGCACGGGCGCTGGAGTGTTCGGCCGGTCAGGCGCAGTAGGCGACGACGAGCTTATCTTTCGGCAACTCGCCGGCGCGCGCCGCGACCTCCTCCTCCGGGATGGAGACGGCCCCGGCGATGTGCCCCTCCTCGAAGGCTTCGGCGGGGCGCACGTCGAGCGCGACGGCCCGCCCCTCCTTCAAAGCCTCGGCCAGCTCCGCGACCGTCACGCGCGGGATGGAGGCGAAAGGGTCTTTGCCGCGTTCGGAAGAATCCTGCCCGGCGTTCGCCGGGGGCGCGCCGGCCGCGGGCGGGCGGCAGGCCGCGGCCGCGTAAGTCAGGGCCGACAGCGTCAGGGCCCACGAGAGCAGAGTCGTTCGCATCATCTTTCACCGTGCGAAGAAAGGGAGCGCCCACGCGCGGGGCGCTCCCTTTCGTGTCGAGTCGCGGCGGCCCGCCCGGTCTTACTTGCCGGCGCGGTAGGTCGCCCACATGCTGTCGGCGCGGGCCGACTGGCCGGCCGTGAACCGGTACATGCAGAAGTCGTCGGTGTAGTCCATGAAGTTCTCGATGGGGTCGTTGCCGGCGACGTTCTTGCAGGTGTTGCGGCCCGCCGGGCAGCCGAAGGCCGACGAGCGCTCGGCCGGCGTGTCGGCCACCGAGTCGCCGGGGTTCTGGCAGCCGCCTTGGAAGGTGTGGAAGAGGCCGAGCCAGTGGCCGACCTCGTGCGTGCCGGTGTCGCCGAGGTTGTAGGGCGTGTAGTTGCTGCCGGGCAGCGTGGCCCAGTAGCAGACGACGCCGTCGAGCTTGGGCCGCGCGGCGTACTCGTTGGGGAAGGTCGCCCAGCCGAGCCAGCCGGCGCCGCTGTTGGTGTAGAAGTTGAGGTCGTCGGCCGTGCCCTGCCGCAGCGCGTTCTTCATCTGCGACTCGGCGGCCGTGCCCGGCCCGGCGTTGTACCAAGTGGAGTTGACCGTGTAGGTGACGCCCGCGTTCACGAAGCGGAACGGGGTGTTCGCGCCGATGCCGGAGACGAGGCCGCCCGACTGGTTGGGGCCGAGGCCGGCGTAGGCGTTGTTCAGGATGGCGATCTGGCTGGTGATCGACGAGGCCGGGATGAAGCCCGTGCCCGAGACGCCGGCCGTGCCGTTGCTCTGGATGACGTGGAAGTAGACGTTGATGGTGATCGAGCCGGGGGCCGCGTCGGCCGAGATGCCGCCGCCGCCGACTTCGCCGCCGCCGCCGGCGGCCTTGCGGTGCGCGGCCGCCTCTTTATTAATCTTCTCGATGGTGATCTCGTCCGGGTGCTTCGTGTTGCAGCGCCGGCCCTGCTCGGCGAAGTCCTTCTGCGAGGCGAAGACCGCGCCGTCCGGGGCGACGACGGTGCCGTCGGCCTGCACGGCCGGGCTGAAGCCGGGGTCGGACTTGCGCCCCTGCGCGCGGAGGCTGTTGGTGGGGACGACGGCGAGCGCGACGAGGGCGCTGAGCGTGAAGAGCGCGGCTGCGAGGTACAACTTACGTTTCATCAAACTCCTCCTGATGATCTGCGAAAGGGTGGTGGGTGTAGGGGCCGCCCCGCCGGGGAGAGGCGAGCCGCCCCGTCTGTTTGTGGCGCATCAACCGAAAGATGCCGGCCGATTTGGGATGAAGAGAAGACCCGAAAATGGCGCACTACACACCCGGCCGAGGATGAAACCCGGAGTCGTTCGAAGCTGCCGTCTACCGTGAGGGCGGTATTAAGCTTATGATTTGGGGCAAAGCAGACGAGGGGGAGTTATAAAGGTTGCGGCGCGCCGCTGTCAAACCGGCGGGGGGTTTTGCGCCCAAAAAATTCCGTACGCTAACAGACAGT
>DATMVI010000607.1:0-9159 GCA_035563275.1 Pyrinomonadaceae bacterium | reverse complement strand
TGCGAGCGCAGCTCCTGCTCGATCTGGGCGAAGGCGGCGGCGAGGTCGGAGGCGCGCTTGGGGAAGAAGGCGCGGCCGCCCGTCTCCTCCGAGAGGCGGCGCAGCTGGTCGCGGCGCAGCTCGCCGACGGGGAAGTCTTCGTCGCGGATGCCGATGGAGTAGACGACGGCGTTGCCGCGCACGGCCAGCTCGGCGGCCTGATGGAGCCGCAGGGTGCTGCGCGTGTCGTCGCCGTCCGAGAGCAGGATGACGGCGCGGCGCGTCCGCTCGGGCGTGCGCGACAAGACCTCTTTGACGCTGACGGCGACGGCGTCCCAGACGGCCGTCACGCAGCGGAGCTTGACCTCCTCGGGCGAGTCGTCGTCCTCGCACTCGGGCGAGTTGAAGGCGTAAGGGACTTTGAGGCGGTCGATGGCGGCGTTCAGTCGCGCGCGGTCGTCCGTGAGCGGCTGTTCGATGCGCGTGAGGCCGGTGAAGGAGAGGACGGCGGCCGAGTCCTTCGAGGGGCGCAGCACCGAGGCGACGAAGTCGCGCGCCGCCGCCTGCTCCTCCTTCATCACGCGCTCCTGCGAGGCGCTGGCGTCGACGAGCAGCGCGAGCGAGAGCGGCGCGTCCGTCTCGCGCTCGAAGGCGAGCACCTCCTGCGGCACGCCGTCTTCGAGGACGCGCACGTCGCCGGCCGTCAGCGTCGTGACGAAGCGCCGGTTCTTATCGACGGCCGTCAGCAGGACGTTGGTCAGCGAGGTCTCGACGCGCTCGACCTCCTCGTCCGCCCACGGCGTCGGCGCGGGGCTTGGAGCCGTTTCCGGCGTCGGCGCGGGCGTGGGCGTCGGCTCAGGTGTTGCCGCGGGAGCAGGCGTCGGCTCGGGCGAAGGGCCGGGAGTCGGGGTCGGAGTCGGGGTCTGCGGGGGCGTCGGAGTTTGCGAAGTTGTCGGCTGCGGCGGCGCGTCCTGCGCGCGGCCGGGAGGCGAGAAGGCGGAAGGCAACAGGCAGCAGGCAAGAATCAAAAGTGACAGAGCCCCACTTTCGCCTCTCGCCTTCCGCCCTTCGCCTTTTGCTTTGAACACCCGTTCCCCCTTGTTCGCGAAAACTCCCCCGCGCTTACGGCGCGGCCGGCGCGCTCGTCGTGGCCGCCACGCCGACGGCCGGGCTGAGGCGCACCGACGCGCCCTCACGCGCCACCCTCACGCGCACGCGCGAGCCGGCCTTCGCCTCGGGGGCCGACTCGTACGTGATGCTGTAGGAGGTTCGCAGTTGGGTGACCACGTCGTCGTAAGCCTGCTGCAACTGTTCGAGCCGCGTGACGGGGTAGTACGTCCCGCCGGAGATTTCGGCGAGGCGGCGGCCCTCCTCGTCGGCGCGCGACGTGAGCGTGAGGAAGCGCGTGCGGACGGGGTCGAGCGTCGTCGCCGGCCGCGTCGCGGAGGCGGAGTCCGCGGAGATGAGGCCCGAAGGCACGTAGAGCGGGAAGACGACCGCGCCCGACTCGACGACGGCTTCGAGGATCGAGGGGAGCGTCAGGAACGAGCGGTTGTCGTCTCCGTCGGAGAGGATGACGACGCCCGTGCGCTCGCCGCGCAGCGGCTTCAGGGTGTGGACGAGCGAGTAGGCGAGAGCGTCGTAGAGCGCGGTCGCGCCGCCGGCCTGAATGTCTTTGATTCTCTTCGCGAGCAGGCGGCGGTCGGTCGTGAACTCGGAGATGAGCTGCACGTCGTCGCGGAAGCTCAAGACCGCGATCTGATCCCGCGGGCCGGCCGTGTTGACGAAGTCGAGCGCGGCCTTGCGGATGAAGTCGAGGCGCTCCTCGACGCTGCCGGAAACGTCGAGCAGGAGGACGAGGTTGAAGGGCGCGGTCGAGGGCGTGACCTCGCGCACGGCGCGCTCGACGCCGTCCTCCGTGACGGCGAAGTCTCGCGCGGTCAGCCCGTGGATGGCACGGCCCGAACGGTCCGTGACGCGGGCGTGCAGCCGCGCGAGGCTGTGGCCGGCGGGCGTGCGCACGTCGAGCGGGTTGCGGCGGGCCGAGAACTGCGGCTCGCTCTGGCGCGGCGGGAGCGTCGCGGCGTAGTCGCCGACGAGGCGGGGCGCGACCTTGCGGATGGCGTCGGTCAGGTCGGCGTCGCCGCTGCGGATGATGGCGCGCGCGGCCTCGGTCAGCGCGCGCTCGCGCAGGTCGGAAGGCACGTTGCTCTCGTCGGTGACGCCGAAGAGGAGGACGCCGCGCGCCGTCTCAAGGTCGAGCTCGATGCGCTCGTCCTTCTTCGCCTCCTTGCTGCCGAAGCGGCCGGCGATCTCGTAGGCGCCGCCGCGCTTCCGCCTGACCTCGGGCAGCGCCACCTCGCTGAAGAAGCGCGGCCGCGAGAGCGTCCAGCGGAAGTGGTAGCGCAGCGCGTCGAGCGGCACGTCGGCGCGGATCGTGCCGGTGTCGGTCGAGACCTCGGCCTCGGCGACGTTGCCTGAGAGGTCGACGGCCCCGGCCTCGGTCTCCACGCGCACGCGCGAGCGGGCCGGCACGCGCACGACGAGGTCGATGCGCTCGCGCTCGATCTGCGCGGGGGTGGCCGAAGACTTGCGGCCGTCGGGGGCCTGCGCGCCCTCGCGCCCCACCTCGACCGAGAGGACGCCGGCCTCCTGCCGGACGCGCACCTCCTTCTCGCCGACGGGCAGCCCCGTCGTCGTGGCGCGCAGCGCGACCCGCGCGCGGCCGTCCTCGGCGACGACCGAGACGCGGCCCGTGCGGTTGCGCACGCGCACGGCGACGCCCGAGCCGGGCGCGTCGAGTTCGTGTTCGTAGAGTTGCGCCCGCGCCGGCGCGCACAGCAGGATGAGCGTCAGGGGGAGGAGGGCGAGCGGGGACGCCGACCGCCGCGAGGCCCGCGCCAAACTCCGCGCGGAGGGGACTCGGTAAAACATGGCTCGATAATACACTCAAGTAGACAGTAGACAGTAGTCAGTAGCCAGTAGAAAGACGGCCGCTAATTAATCTTCGGGGTGTCGGCGTTGGCCGACTCGGCGCGGAGCGCCTACTGGCTACTGACTACTGTCTACTGTCTACTGTCTACTTAGCCTTTTCTCTTACTGACGTATTCGTTGAGCGCTTCGCGCAGTTCCTCGACCTGCTCGTCGGCGAGCGGGCCGGTGACGACGCGGCCCTCCTGAAAGCCGATGACGGTGACGCGGCCGTCCATCTGGAAGTTGAAGGTGAAGGTCGCGCCGTTCTCAAGCTCGAAGGCGAGGGCCGGGGACACGCTCGCCGCGCTGTTGGATTCGAGGGGCATCGTTTTGCCGTCTCCTTAAATTAAAAACGCTGTGCCGAAATGAAAGGGCGTCGGGAAGCCCCTTCAGGGGCGGGATGTTCGCGGCCGCCGCGATGTTGCCTCCGGCGCTCGACTTTCAAACGAGCCCGCAAGACCTTCCCCTTCGCGAAGGTCACGACGGCCCGCCCGAACGTCTCGCCACGGCGGCGTATTCTAGCAGAGTCGCGCGGCCGGGCGCATTTTGACCGTAAGGATTGCGGACGAGGCCGCGGGGGCGGCGCTGCGTCACTTTGCGAGGCGCGTCGCGGGCGCGGGAACGAACCGTGACGGGGGCTCAGGCATCTGATATTTTGTACGCGGGACGAATCACCCTCACCACAATTTCATCCTTACTTTTCGGTTCGATTTTCATAGAGGCCAATGAAGCAATACCGCATCCACGTCGTGGTTCTGTTCGCCCTGACGGCGCTCGTCGGGCTGGTCGCTTACGCCGCCCAGTCGGGCCACGGCCGGGCGCAGCAGTCGGCCGCGGCCGCGCCCGCGGCGACCACCGTCAAGCCCAACACGCTGATGCCGACCGTCGCCGCGAGCGAGCGTAAACCCGTCGCCGAGCCCGACGAAGTTTCTAAACTCTTCGCCGGGGCGGCGACGCGCAACACGGCCCTGCGCTTCGACCTCGGCTGGGCCTTCGGCGGCAAGCAGCAGCGCGGCTGGCACCTCTACGTGCCGCTCATCACGCGGATGATCGAGACCGAGCAGGACGCGCTGACGCCGGGCTTCGCCTCGGCCCTCGCCCGCTGGCAGCAGCGCGCCGGCCTGCGCCCCGACGGCGTCCTCGACGACGAGACGCTCTACCGCATGGTCTCCACTTGGCAGGGCGCGCGCCTCAAGGAGAAGGGCTACCCGCGCCCCGACCAGCTCGTGCTCGCGCCCGCGGCCGACTTCTACGACCCCTCGCGCCCCGACGAGCTGCGCCACGTCGAGCGCGAGACCTACGCGGCCTACAAGCGGATGGTCGCCGCCGCCCTCGCCGACCCGACCTCGGGCCTGAAGGCGACGGCCGCCGGCGAGCTCGCGCCCGAGGAGAAGTTCCTCAAGATCGTCTCCTCGTTCCGCTCGCGCGAGTATCAGGCGCGGCTGCGCGCGCAGTCGCCCCACTCGGGCCGCGCCGGACTGGCCGTCAACAGCCCGCACTTCACGGGCCGCGCCCTCGACCTCTACGTCGGCGGCGAGCCGGTCGAGACCAAAGACTCGAACCGCGCCCTCCAAGTCCGCACGCCCGTCTACCGCTGGCTCGTCAGGAACGCCGACCGCTTCGGCTTCCGCCCCTACTACTACGAGCCGTGGCACTGGGAGTACGTCGGCAACGTCACCGCTGAAAATAAATAACCCGCCGATTCGCGCGTCTCGGGTGTCGGCTTTGTTGCCGGGACTTCAAAGAAGAGGGGCGGCCGTGGTGGTCACGGCCGCCCCTCTTTCTGTTCCCCTCGCTCCCGCCGCCCCGGTGCGTGTAGCTTACACCGGTCGCTGCGCGATGACCGGGAGGTGACAAAGCACGAGGGGGGAGGGGTTGATCCGCAACGCCCCTCCCCCCGCGCTTGCCCCGCCGACTGACGGAGGTGAGTCGGCGGGGGTGAATCTACCGCGGCATTACTTCTGCCGCGCCTTCTTCCGCTGGCGCACACGGGCCGCGAGGCCCGCGACGCCCGTCCCGAACAGGATCATCGTCGCCGGCTCGGGGATCGGGTTCTGCTGCCCGGTGAACCCGGCCGTGATCTGCGCCGACCTCCCCGTCTGCACGAACAGGTCGGCCACCGTCAGCGAGAACGAGCCGGTGTTGGTGCCGTCGTTGAACGTGAAGACCTGCGGGGTGTTGTCGAAATCTACGGTCACCCCGCCCTGATCGAGGTTCGGCGAGACGCTGCCCGTGATGGTCGCCGTGTAGGTCGCGCCCTGCCCGCCGGCGATGCCGGACGGCACGGTGAAGGTCACGTTCAGGGTGAACGACCCGTTGAGCGCCTGCGTGGGGGCCGTGTTCAGGAAGAACGAGCCCAAACTGTTACTGCCGCTCAGGGAGCCGACGCCGAGCGCCGTCGTCCCCGTGAAGTTGTTGTTGCCGGCGAAAGTCAGTTGCGGGACGCCGCTGACGATGCCGGTCGTGGAGCCCGTGATGGTCACCTCGTCGGCCCGCGCCTCGGCCCCGGCGACGGCGAGGAAGGCGAAGGCAACGAGGCAGAGAAACATCGATCTGCCCGAGGTGCGAATGCCGAATTTCTTCATAGGCGTCTCCCCTGAGGTTCTGTAAGCGTACGGAGATTTAAGAAGGCTGGGGGCTCAGGAGGGAGGCGGGGCGCTGCCGGCTCCGGGGCGGGCCTTCGTGGGCTGCTTCCTAGCGAGGACTCCGCGTCTGCGGGGCTAGGGGTGGCACTCTCACTGTAATAACAGGAGATTTCCAATGCCCGCAGGCTTCCGTAAAAATATTCGGGCCGCGCCCTTCAAACCGCCCGGCGAAACTCTCCGGTAGACTCGCCGGGCCGATTCGGCCTAAGCTAATCGCCCTGATTCAAGGTGTTAAACTGTTCGCTCTTGAGGTGAGAATGAGACGAGTCCTAATCTCGGCGTTGCTGCTCGTGCTGCTCCCGCCCGATGTCGCCCCGGCGCAGCGGGTGAGCGCGGCCGACCGGGCGTGGAGGCCGTTCTTTAGCGCGTTCCGGGCGGCGGTGAGGCGGCGCGATCAGGCGGCGCTGCGGGGGATGATGGCGCGGGACTTTTTCTACCACGGCAGCGGGGGCGACGAGAACGGCGACGAGGACACGCGCGACGAGGCGTTCGAGTTCTGGTCGGAGCCGCGCCTCGGCGCGTGGGAGGCGTTCGGGAGGGTGCTGGCGCAGGGCGCGGTGCGCAACACCGCCATGCGCGAGCCGGGCAACCGGAGGCCGAGCCGCGTGGCCCCGCCCGCCGCCAACAGCCGCCGCGCCATCGAGACCAACCGCGTAGACTGGTACGCCGTCTTCGAGTTCCGCGGCGGCCGCTGGTACTGCACCGTCTTCAACCAGTGCTGCGACTGAACGGCGGCGCGCTCACCGAGAGGCTGAGGGCGCTCGCGGGAAGAGCCGCGCGGAGCGCCCACCCCGGGGTGGGCGCTCCGCGCGGCTCTTCCCGCCGCGGGCGGGACGGGCTTACTCGTTAATCCCCAGTTGCGTGAGGACGAAGGCGTAGTCGAAGGCCGTGTCGCGCAGCGCGTCGTAGCGCCCCGAAGCGCCGCCGTGGCCCGCGCCCATGTTGGCCTTCATCAGCAGGGGGTTCTTGTCGGTCTTCGTGGCGCGCAGCTTGGCCACGTACTTCGCGCCCTCCCAGTAGGGAACCTGACTGTCGTTCAGCGAGACGCGGACGAGCATCGCCGGGTAGTTCGCCACCCTGATGTTGTCGTACGGGCTGTACGACTTCATGTAGAGGTACGCCTCCTTGTCGCTCGGGTTGCCCCACTCCAGATACTCCTGAATCGTCAGCGGCAGCGTCGGGTCGAGCATCGTGTTGATGACGTCGACGAACGGGACGTAGGAGAGGACGACGCCGTAGAGGTCGGGGCGCATGTTGGTGACCGCGCCCATCAGCAGGCCGCCGGCCGAACCGCCCGAGATGACGAGCCGCCGCGGGGACGTGTACTTCTCCTTCACCAGATGCTCGGCCGCCGCCGTGAAGTCGGTGAAGGTGTTCTTCTTCTTCATCATCTTGCCGTCGTCGTACCACGGCTTGCCGAGGTCGCCGCCGCCGCGGATGTGCGCCACCGCGTAGGCGAAGCCGCGGTCGAGGAGGCTCAGGCGCGAGGACGAGAACCCGACGTTCGACGGGTAGCCGTAGGAGCCGTAGGCGTAGAGGTGCAGGGGTTGCGAGCCGTCGCGCTTGAAGCCCTTCTTGTAGACGATGGAGATGGGCACCTTCGTGCCGTCCGCGGCCGTCGCGTGGATGCGCTCGGAGGCGTACTGCGACTGGTCGTAGCCGCCGAGCACGGGCTGCTGCTTGAGCAGGGTGCTCTTGTTCGCCTTCACGTCGTAGTCGTAGACGGACGAGGGCGTGACGAGCGACTGGTAGTTGTAGCGGACGAGGTCGGTCTTGAACTCGCGGTTCGTGCTCGTCGAGGCGCTGTAGACCGGCTCGGGGAAAGGCAGGTGGTGCGACTTGCCCGTCTTCACGTCGGTGATGCGGAGCTTCTGCAAGCCCTTGTCGCGCTCGGCGACGACGTAGAAGTCGGCGAACATGTCCATGTCTTCGAGCATCACGTCGGGGCGGTGCGCGATGACCTCCTTCCAGTTCTCGCGGCGCGGGTCGGAGACGGGCGCGGTGACGAGGCGGAAGTTGCGGCCGCGGTCGTTCGTCAGGATGAAGAAGCGGTCGCCGTGGTGGTCGACGAAATACTCGTGCTCCTTCTGGCGCGGGACGATGACCTTCGGCGCGTCGGAAGGCTTGTCGGCCGGGACGAAGCTGTACTCGGTGGTGTCGGCGCTCTGCGAGGTGAAGAGGATGGCGCCGCGGCTGCGCGTGCGCGCGGCGTAGGCGCGGAAGAGTTCGTCCTTCTCCTCGTAGACTAAAACGTCCTTCTCCTTCGGGTCGCCGAGGGTGTGGCGGAAGACCTTGTGCGGGCGCTTGGCCGCGTCCTCGACGCCGTAGAAGAGCGTCTTGTTGTCCGGCGCCCAGAAGGCGAAGGAGACCTTGCCGAGGTCGTCGGCGAGGTCTTTGCCCGTCGTCAGGTCTTTGACCTTGAGGATGTACTCGCGGTAGCCGTTGTGGTCGATGGAGTAGGCGAGGAGCCGGCCGTCGTCGGTCACCGAGTAGGTGTTGAGCGCGGTGTATTTGTGCCCCTTGTTCAGCTCGTTCAGGTCGAGCGTGACCTCCTCGGGCGCGTCGAGGCTCCCCTTCCTGCGCGCGTAGACCGGGTACTGCTGCCCCTCGACGGTGCGCGAATAATAGTAGTAGCCGTTCTCGCGGTAGGGGACGTTCTGGTCGGTCTGCTTGATGCGGCCGAGCATCTCCTTGTAGAGCTTCTCCTGAAGCTCGGCCGTCGGCTTCATCACCGCGTCGGCGTAGGCGTTCTCGGCCTCGAGGTACGAGATGACCTCCGGGTTCGTCTTCTCGCGCATCCAGAAGTATTCGTCCACGAGCGTCTCGCCGTGGACGGTCGTCGTCTTCGGGACTTTTTTGGCGACGGGCGCGGCGGGGACGCCGGCCGTCACGGCGTTATTCGTCTGTGCCATTAAGTTCACACCTGAGAGCGGGAATAGGCCGAAGAGGGCCAGCAGCAGGGAAACCTTTCTCATCTTAAACCTCCGTTCGGGTCGTGCGTTCGGGGCGGCATCGGGTGCTGACGTGTAGCGGGCGAGCGCCAAGCGCGAAAGACAGTTTGACGGCGGATTATAAAGACGCGCCGGCCCCGCCCGCAACCGGGCGACCCGGTTTCGAGTGGCGAGTTTCATGTTTCGAGTTAACGGATTGGATTTCCGCACGCGGCGCTGGATTTACCGCCGAAATCGGCGCGGCCCGCGCCCTTCGGCCGCGACAGGCGGAGGCCCGCCCGCGGGGGAGGGCGTCTCAGGACTGTTTAAGGAATAGTTAATGAAGCCTGACGCGCCATCCCTCACGGCCGGGCCTCCCGCCCTTCGTCTTTAACCCGCGACTCGGAACTCAGTTGCGCTGGCCGCGGCCGGTGGTTTACGCTACGGCCACGCCGAGAGGTTTCGCGCGCCGCCGGGCTTTAAATTGAACTTTGCGCGGCCCGGCGCGTGTCAGCCCGCAGGCCGGCCTCACGGCCGACGCCCCGCAGCCGCCCGCTCCGGACACCAGAGGTTTTGTAGTGATGCTGAACGCGACCGCACGCCTCGCCCTGCTCGCCGCGCTCGTCTGCGGC
>DATMVI010000606.1:0-5517 GCA_035563275.1 Pyrinomonadaceae bacterium | reverse complement strand
CGCGGCCGCGCCGTGCCCGGCCTCGAAGGTCTCCGCGCCGGAGCCCGCGCCCGCGGCGCGGCGCGAGCTGGAGGCGAGGCTGGCCGAGGCGCGCGCGGCCTACGAGCGGAACCCTTCAGACGCCGAGGCGGCCATCTGGCTCGGCCGCCGCGCGGCCTACCTCGGCCGCTTCGAGGAGGCCGTCGCCGTCTACACCAGCGCCATCTCAAGGCACCCGCGCGACGCGCGCCTCTACCGCCACCGCGGCCACCGCTACCTCACGCTGCGCTGCCTCGGCCCGGCCGTCAGGGATTTGGAGCGGGCCGCGCGCCTCGTCCGCGGCCGCGCCGACGAGATCGAACCCGACGGCCTGCCCAACGCACGCGGCATCCCGACCAGCACGCTCAACTCGAACGTCTTCTACCACCTCGGCCTCGCCCACTACCTCCGCGGCGACTTCCGCAAAGCGCGCGCCGCCTACCGCGAGTGCCTCAAGTTCTCGAAGAACCCGGACATGCTCGTCGCCACGGCCCACTGGCTCTACATGACCCTGCGCCGGCTGGGGCGCGACGCGGAGGCCCGCCAAGTCCTCGACCTCGTGGACGACGGCGCGGACATCATCGAGAGTCAGGACTACGAGCGCCTCGTCCAGATGTACAAGGGGCGGGTCACGCCCGAGGCGCTGCTCGCCGAGGCGTCGAAGAAGAGGGCGACGCTCGGCTTCGCCAGCGTCGCCTACGGCGTCGGCAACTGGCACCTCTATCACGGGCGGCCCGACCGCGCGGCGCAGATTTTCAAAGAGATCACGCGCGGCCCCCAGCAGACCAGCTTCGGCTTCATCGCCGCCGAGGCCGAGCTGAAGAGGATGAAATAGTTTCGAGGAACGGGGGCCCGGCCGCGAGGGGGGCGTTGAGGCTACGTTTAAGCTCAACGCCCCCCCTCGCGGCCGGGCCTCGGTTGTCAACTCGGGACTTCGGTTGTTCGGTTGAGCGCGCCGGCGCGTTCGGCCTCGTCGCCGAGGGCGAGGATTTCGCGGCGGATGGCGCGGCGCTCGTCGAGGAGGCGGCGGAAGAAGCGGCGCTCGGTGACGAAGAAGACGAGCGCGCGCGTGCCGGCGACGAAGCGGTCGAACTTCTCGCGCGTGCGCAGCGCCGCGTACCCGGCCAGAGGGGCCGCGGCGAGCGCCGCGCCCGCCGCCCACCAGCCCCGCGTCAGGTAGGCGAGCGCGGCCAGCGCGAGCCACGTCGCGGGGAAGAGGAGCATGGCCGCCATGATCTTGAAGGTCGAGAGCACGTCGTCGTAGTTCTGCGAGAGGCGCGTGGCGAGCAGGCCGGCGAGCTTGTAGGCCGGGAAGTGGACGAGCGCGCCGAGGAGCGCCGCCGGCGCGAGCAGCGCGAACAGCAGCCCGCGCGAGAGCAGGTGCCACGGGCGCGCGTGGCGCGCGACCTCCCCGGTCGAGAGCTGGCGCGGGTCTTCGAGCCCGGCCTGCCGCAGCTCCTCCTCGTACTGCCAGATGCGCCGCTCCAGCTCGGCGAGCCGCGCCGGCGAGCGCTCGCGGTGGAAGGCGTAGCCCTCGACGAAGCGGCGGCGCCGGCGCAGCTCGCGGGCGAGGCTCCCGTCGCCGCCCCGCTCCTCCTCCTCGTCGCCCGAAGAGAAGATGCGCTCGGCGCGCGCCACGACGGCGAGGGCTTCGTGGCGGTCGGCGTTCAAGGTGAGCGCGCGCAAAGAGTCGGCGATGCGGTCGGAGAGGCGGCGCGCGGCCTCGCGCGGCGGCTCGCCGTCCGCGCCGGGCGCTACGGGCTCGACCGCCAGAGGCTCGCCGAAGTAGAGCAGCGCGCCGCTGCGGAAGGTGGTCTTGGCCGTGTAGTAGAGTCCGGCGGGGACGATCTTCAGGTCGAGCGGCGGCTCGGTCGAGGCCGCGCCCAAAGCGATGCGCGCCGCGCCGGTCTTCAAGGGCTGGAGCGAGGGCTCGCTGTGCGACTTGCCCTCGGGGCAGATGGCGATGGTGCCGCCGCGGCGGAGCAGTTCGTGCGCGCGCGCGAACGTCTCGCGGTTGCGCGCCGTGTCCGCGCCCTCGTCCTGCGAGCGGTAGACGGGGATGGCCTCCATCCTGCGGACGAAGAAGCCGACGACGGGCGTGCTGAAGAGCGGCGACTTGGCGAGGAACGAGACGCGGCGCGGCGCGAAGCAGAGGAGGAAGGCCGGGTCGACGAGGCCGTTCGGGTGGTTGAGGACGAAGAGGAGCGCGCCGCTGCGCGGCACGCGCTCAAGGCCGACGACCTCGACGCGCCGGAAGAAGACGCGCAGCGCGAAGCGCAAGACGCCGATGACGACCCGCCTCAGCAAACTCTGACCCCGCACCTCCGCGAGAGAATCGAAAGGCCCGGCGCGGCAGCCTCCGCCGCGCCGGGCCACATTGTACTCGAACCCGCCCCGCGCGCCGCGCCCGCTGTGGCGGTCGCCGGAGCGCCACAGCCGGCGCGCGCCGCGCCCTTCACCCGATGACGTTCGGGCCGAACCACGTGCGGCTCGTGTAGTCGGAGAGCGTGAGCGAGAGGAGGATGATGAGCCAGAAGAACATCGAGGCGACGATGACCCAGATGAGCCGCGAGCTGTAGCGGACGTGCATGAAGAAGAGCAGCACGAGCATCATCTTCGTCACCGCGATGGTCATCGCCACCACGTCGTTCATCCGCCCGAAGTCCACCTGCGCCGCCAGCACCGTCACCGCCGTCCCGACCAGCAGCGCGAGGAACACCCCGTAATAGACTTTCCGTTGGACGATGTGTTCGGACATAAAGACCTCAAGTAGTCAGTAGTCAGTAGACAGTAGTCAGTAGGAAGACCTTCGGTATCGTATCGTCAGCGTGTCGGCGTCAGCGGTCGCGGCGCGGAGCGCTACTGTCTACTGACTACTGCTTCAGTGCCCCCCCCCGGCGTGGAAGTGGACGCCGAGCAGGTAGAGGAGCGGGAAGAGGAAAATCCAGACGATGTCGACGAAGTGCCAGTAGAGGCCGAAGATTTCGACGGGGGCGTGGTACTCGGGCGAGTAGCGGCCGCGCCACGCCGCCCACATGATCGGGATCAGGATGGCGATGCCGATGATCATGTGCAGCGCGTGCAGCCCCGTCATGGCGAAGTAAATCCAGTAGAACATCTGGAAGTTCTGGACGGTGACGCCGGCCGGGAGCGCGAAGTGCGGGTCGAACCACCCGGCGATGGGGATCAGCCCGTCGCGGTACTTCGTGCTGTACTCGACGACCTTGATGCCGAGGAAGACGAAGCCCAGCAGCATCGTCAGCGCCATGAAGAGCACCTGCGTGCGGCGCGCGCGCCCCACCTGCGTCGCCCACACGGCCATCGCCATCGTCAGGCTCGACGTGATGAGCACGGCCGTGTTGACCGTGCCGAGCTTCCAGTCGAGGTGGTTGCTGGCGGCCATGAAGGCCTCGGGGTACTTCATCCGGTAGATGAGGTAGGCGAGGAACAGCCCGCCGAAGAACATCACCTCCTGCGCGATGAAGACCCACATCCCGAGCGCGCCGGCCTCGCGCTGCTGTTCGAGGTTGTCGAAGTGGTGCGCCAGCGCCTCGTGCGCCGCCTCGGGGGCGTGGTGCCCGTGCTCGACTGCTTCCGCGTGTGCCAAAGGAAACCTCCCAAACGAGCGCAGAACTCAGAGCGCGGAACGAAGGACTTGTTTTTAATCCCGCGCCCCGCGCCCTGACTCCCGCATTTCCCTACTGCCTCTTCTCCGTCTCCGCTTGGTTGAGCGGGTGCTGGCCGCCGATGGGCTGGTCGGGCGTCTTGCCCGGCCCGATGACCTCGGTCTCCTCCATCGGCCGGTACTCGTAAGCCTCCCACGTCACGGTCGGCGTGACGGCGAAGTTCTCGGTCGGCGGCGGCGAGGGCGTGCGCCACTCCAGCCCCGTCCCCGGCCACGGGTTGGCCGGCGCGAACCGCCCGTAGCGCATCGACCAGACGAAGTAGACCACGGGGATGAGCATCCCGATGCCGAGGATGGAGGCCCCGCCCGAAGACATCACGTGCAAGACCTGCCACATCGGCTCGTCGGTCGGGTAGGCGTGGTAGCGGCGCGGCATCCCCATGTAGCCGACGAGGAACTGCGGGAAGAAGGTCAGGTTGAAGCCGACGAAGATGACCAGCGCCGCGAAGCGCGCCCACCCCTCCGGGTACATCCGCCCCGTGATCTTCGGCCACCAGCAGTGCAGCCCGCCGAGGTAGCCCATCATCGTCCCGCCGACCATCACGTAGTGGAAGTGGGCGACGACGAAGTAGGTGTCGTGGACGTGGATGTCTAGGCCGAGGGCGGCGAGGAACAGCCCCGTCATCCCGCCGATGAGGAAGAGGCCGATGAAGGCGAAGGCGTAGAGCATCGGCGTGTCGTAGGAGATCGACCCCTTGTAGAGCGTCGCCGTCCAGTTGAAGACCTTCACCGCGCTCGGTATCGCCACCACGAACGAGATGATCGAGAAGATCATGCCGGCGTAGACCGACTGGCTCGACGCGAAGAGGTGGTGGCCCCAGACGAGGAAGCCGAAGACCGCGATGGCGAGGCTGGAGAAGGCGACGAACGAGTAGCCGAAGATGGGCTTGCGCGAGAAGGTGGCGACCAGCTCCGAGATGACCCCCATCGAGGGCAGGATCATGATGTAGACGGCCGGGTGCGAGTAGAACCAGAAGAGGTGCTGGAAGAGCACGGGGTCGCCGCCGAGGCGCGGGTCGAAGATGCCGATGCCGGCGAGCCGCTCCAGCGCGACGAGCAGCACCGTGATGGCGATGACCGGCGTCCCCAGAATCATGATGAGGCTCGCCGCGTAGTTCGACCAGATGAAGAGCGGGAGGCGGAACCACGTCATCCCCGGCGCGCGCATCGTGTGGATGGTGACGATGAAGTTCAGCCCCGTCAGGATCGACGAGAACCCGGTGATGAAGATGCCGACGCCGGCCAAGACCACGTAGGTGTTCGAGAAGGCCGTCGAGTAGGGCGTGTAGAACGTCCAGCCCGTGTCGACCCCGCCGTTCAGGAGCGCCGCGAAGGTCAGGATCGCCCCGACCATGTAGACGTACCAGCTCAGCAGGTTGATCTTCGGGAAGGCGAGGTCTTTGGCGCCGATCATGAGCGGCACGAGGAAGTTGCCGAGCGTGGCCGGGATCGACGGGATCAGGAAGAAGAAGACCATCATGATCCCGTGGTGCGTGAACACCTTGTTGTAGGTGTGCGACTGCATGAGGTCGCCCTGCGGCGTCAACAGCTCCATGCGGATCGCCATCGCGTAGGCCCCGCCGATGGCGAAGAAGAAGCTGATCGAGATCAGGTAGAGGAGCGCGATCCGCTTGTGGTCTACGGTGAGGAGCCACGACTTGATGCCGTAGTCGGCGTTCAGGTAGTTGACCGCCGGGAAGCGGCTGCGCCACTCCTGACCGCGGGCCTCGGTTGCCGGTTGGTTACTCATAAATTGCTTCGTCCCCGTATGACTGCGCTTACTGTCCGGCCCGCGGCCCCTTCGCGGCCGCGGC
>DATMVI010000605.1:0-2816 GCA_035563275.1 Pyrinomonadaceae bacterium | reverse complement strand
GTGCAACGGGGCGGGCTCGGTCGTCGCGCCGCGCCTGCTCGAAGCGCTCGGCGTCGAGGTCGTGGCGCTCAACGTGACGCCGGACGGGCGCTTCCCGCGCGGGGCCGAGCCGGTGCCCGAAAACCTCGCGGCGCTGTCGGCGGCCGTGCGCGAGCACGCCTGCGACGTGGGCTTCGCGCAGGACATGGACGCCGACCGCCTCGCCGTCGTGGACGAGCGCGGCGGGGCGGTCGGCGAGGAGTACACGCTGGTGCTCGCCGCGCGCTACGTGCTCGGGCGCGAGCCCGGCCCCGTCGTGGCGAACCTCTCGACCACGGGCGCGCTCGACGCCGTGGCCGCCCAATTTAACTGCCCCGTCTACCGCTCGAAGATCGGCGAGGCGAACGTGGCCGAGGAGATGGCGCGGCGCGGCGCGGTCGTCGGCGGCGAGGGCAACGGCGGCGTCATCTACCCGCGCATCAACTTCGCGCGCGACAGCCTCGTCGGCATGGCGCTCGTCCTCCACCTGCTGGCCTCGACGAACCGGACGGTCTCGGAGTTGATGAGCGAGTTGCCGCGCCCGCACATGGTGAAGGAGAAGATGGCCTGCCGCTCCGACCGCATCGGCGCGGTGCTGCGGGCCGTGCGCGACGGGTACGCGGGCCTGCCCGTGGACTTGCGCGACGGCGTCAAGGTGACGACGCCCGCCGGCTGGTTCCTCGTCCGCGGCTCGAACACCGAGCCGATCATCCGCCTCATCGCCGAGGCCGACACCGAGGAGAGAGCGCGCGCGCTGGTCAAGGACGTGAGGCGGCGCGTGAGCGCTTGTCTGGAAACGTAAGCAGGGCGACGGGCGGCGGGGAAGACGGTCTGTTTTTGCCCGACGCCCGGCGCCCGCCGTGGAGGCTAACGCATGGACGCGCTGACGGGAGAGCAGGGGGGCGGGGCGCGGATGGCGTCGCTCGACGTGTTCCGCGGCCTCACCATCGCCGGGATGATTCTGGTCAACAACCCCGGCTCGTGGGGGGCCATCTACTCGCCCTTCGCGCACGCCGAGTGGCACGGGTGGACGCCGACCGACCTCGTCTTCCCCTTCTTCCTCTTCATCGTCGGCGTCTCGATCACGCTCGCGCTCGGCCGGCGCGCGCAGGGCGGAGGCCCGCGCCAAACGCTCTACCTGAAAATCCTCCGCCGCTCCCTCATCATCTTCGGCCTCGGCCTCGTGCTCGCGGGCTTCCCCTCCTACGACCTCTCGACCCTGCGCGTCCCCGGCGTCCTCCAGCGCATCGCCGTCTGCTACCTCGTCGCCGCCGTCATCTTCCTCAACACGCGCTGGCGCGCGCAGGCCGCCGTCGCCGCGGCGCTCCTCGTCTTCTACTGCGTGCTGATGACGTTCGTCGCCGCGCCCGGCTTCGCTGCGGGCGACCTGAGCATGGAAGGCAACCTCGCGGCCTACGTCGACCGCGCGCTGCTCGGGGCGCACACGTGGAAGCCGCTCTACGACCCGGAGGGGATTCTGAGCACGATCCCGGCCGTGGCGACGACGCTGATCGGCGTGCTCGCGGGCCACTGGCTGCGCTCGCGCCGCCCGGATTTGGAGAAGGTGGCGGGGATGTTCGTCGCGGGCGCGGCCGGCGTCTTCGTGGGCTGGGCGTGGGGCTTCTGGTTCCCGGTCAACAAGGCCCTGTGGACGAGCTCCTTCGTGCTGCTCACGGCGGGCCTCGCGCTGCAACTGCTCGCCGTCTGCCTCTGGCTCGTGGACTTGAAAGGCTACCGGCGCTGGGCCGCGCCCTTCGTCGTCTTCGGCACCAACGCGCTCGCGCTCTACTTCCTCTCGGGGCTGTTCGCGCAGCTCATAGACCTCGTCAAAGTCGCGGGCGAGGGCGGGCGCCAAGTCGCCCTCAAGACCTACGTCTACCAGAACCTCTTCGCCCCGCTGGCCGCGCCCAAGACCGCCTCGCTCCTCTTCGCCCTCTGCTTCGTCCTGCTCTGGCTCGGCATCATGGCGCTCTTCTACCGCAAGCGGATTTTCATCAAGGTCTGAGAGAGAGTAGTCAGTAGACAGTAGTCAGTAGTCAGTAGCGCCCCGCGCCGCGACGGCTGACGCCGACACGCTGACGGTTCGATACCGAAGGTCTTCTCTACTGACTACTGACTACTGACTACTGTCTACTGCTTTTATGAAACTCTCCCCCCTCGACTGGCTCATCATCGCGGCCTACTTCGCCCTGTCGCTGGCGGTGGGGCTGCGGTACGCGCGGCGGGCGGGGCGCTCGACGGAGGAGTTTTTCCTGTCGAACCGCTCGATGCCGTGGTGGCTGGCGGGGACTTCGATGGTGGCGACGACGTTCGCGGCCGACACGCCTCTGGCCGTCACCGAGATGGTGGCGCGCCACGGCGTGGCCGGCAACTGGCTGTGGTGGTCGATGCTGGCCGGCGGGATGCTGACCGTCTTTTTCTTCGCGCGGCTGTGGCGGCGCTCGCGCGTGATGACGGACGTGGAGTTCGTCGAGCTGCGCTACGCGGGCCGCCCCGCCGCCTTCCTCCGCGCCTTCCGCGCGCTCTACCTCGGCCTCCCCATCAACCTCATCATCATGGGCTGGGTCAACCTCGGGATGGCGAAAGTCTTGAGCGGCACGCTGGGGCTGCCGAAGTGGCAGGCGCTCGCCCTCTGCCTCGGCATCACGTTCTTCTACTCGCTGCTGTCGGGCTTCTGGGGCGTGGTCGTGACGGACGCGGTGCAGTTCGTCATCGCGATGGCCGGCTCGGTCGCGCTGGCCGTCTTCGCGCTGCGGGCGGTCGGCGGCGTCGGCGCGCTGCGCGAGCGGCTGGCGGGC
>DATMVI010000604.1:0-2202 GCA_035563275.1 Pyrinomonadaceae bacterium | reverse complement strand
GCGCAGAAGTTGCACTTCTCGGCCGAGTGGTCTTCGGGGTTGATGAAGATGGCGTCGTAGGGGCAGGCGGCCATGCACGCCTTGCAGCCGATGCAGACCGACTTGTCGAAGTCCACGATGCCGTCGGCGCGCTGGAACATGGCCGAGGTCGGGCAGGCGGCGACGCAGGGCGCGTGCGCGCACTGGTTGCAGCGCGTCACCTGATGCGCGCGCCGCGCCTGCGGCCACGTGCCCACGTCCACGTGCTTGACGTAGGTGCGCGTCACGCCCACCGGCACGACGTTCTCCGACTTGCAGGCGGTCGTGCAGGCGTGACAGCCGATGCAGCGCGTCTGGTCGATGACCTTCGCCCATGCGGGCTGTGCGGGCGCGCCCGCGGAATGCTCTGCCATCAAAACTCCCCCGGCGGAAAGTGATTCTCTGTCGCGGCTCGATGAAGTATGCTCTTGTCCCGGCCGCAACGCTTCTACACTTTCCCGGTCGGGCAAGTCAATCAGCGAAAAAAGTAGCCGGTAATCAGCGGGCGGCCGCGCCCCGCGCTGTCGAGGCCGACGCCGGCGCTCTCAGGATTCGACGGCGAAAGTTTTTCTGCCGGCTAAAAACTGACCGCCGTCTACCGTTCCCGGAGGTTCGAGATGAGATTACTGCTCGCCGTCGTCTTCGTCACGCTCGGCCCGGCGGCGGCCGCCGCGCAGGCGCCGCAGGGTTCCGCGCCCGTGCGCGAGCTCGACCGCATCAACTGGATGGAGTTCAAAGAGGTGGTGCCCGCGAAGGTGCAGACGGTGCTGCTGCCGACGGGCACTCTGGAGCCGCACGGCGTCATCAACAACGGGGCCGACAACACCGCGCCCGCCGCCATCGCCCGCCGCATCGCGCCGCGCGTCAACGCCATGATCGCGCCGACGCTCCCCTACGGCATCACCGGCAGCCTCGAAGCCTACCCCGGCGCGTTCCAGATTTCCGAGAGCGCCTACCGCCCCTTCGTCAAGCAGATACTCGAAGGCTTGGCCAAGAACGGCTTCCGCAACATCGTCGTCCTCAACGGGCACGGCGGCCCGCAGACGGCGGTGCTCAACGCGGTCGCCGCCGAGGTGGCCGCCGAGAGGAAGGTGCGGACGCTCGTCGTCAACTGGTGGTCGTTCGCCTCCGACGTGACCCGGCAGGTCTTCGGCGAGGACGGCGGCCACGCCGGCCTCAACGAGACGGCCTTCATACAGGCCATAGACCCCACGCTCGTCCACCCCGAACGCTACCGGCCCGACCTCGCCACCGCCTACCCCGCGCCCGGCACTTGGTCGGCCGCGCCCTTCCCCTCCTCCATCGGCCTCTACCAGCCCGGCCAAGGCTACCCCAAATTCGACCAGCGCAAGGCCGAAGAATATTTCGACAAAGTCACCGACAAGGTCGCTGCCCTCGTCTCCGACACCATCCGCAAGTGGGACATGGCCGGGCTGTGAGGAAGCGCAAAGTGCAGAGCGCAGAATGCAGAATGAAAACATGAACCGACCGACGCGAACGTAGCGCCGCGTGTCGAGCGCCGCGCTTTGCAATCCTGATTCCGCATTCTGCGCTCTGCATTCTGCGCTTCGTTCTATGGTTCTTGCGAAAGCCATCCGTGAAGATTCGGGCGCGCGGTTCGGGCCGGCGGCGCGGAGCGCGTTCCGGACGCTGGGGGTGTCGGCGTCGGCGTCGCAGGCCGAGGTCTTCGAGGCGGCCGAGGCGCTGCGGCTCGCGCTCAAGCTCGGCGTCGAGAAGCGGTTCGATGCCGACCTCGCGTGGCTCGGCCGCGCGGCCCGCTCCGAGGCCGAAGTGCGCGACGCCCTCGGCCGCCTGTCAGACCCGCCGCGCCGCGCCGCCGAAAGGCTCTTCTGGTTCCACACTCCCCACGACCACCGGCGCCCCGCCTCGGTCGCGGCGCTCCGGCGCCGGTGCGAAGCGCTGGCCGCGCGCGGCGGCCCGGCCGACCGGCACGACGCCGCGCTGCTTCTCCTCGCCGGCCTCCACGCCCTCGATGCGCGGTTCACGGAGCCGGCCGCTTGGGCGCAAGCCTTCGCCTCGTGGCGCGAGTTGGCGGACGCGGATGAGTTCTGGTCGCTGCTCGTCGCCGCCGACCTGCGCGGCGAGTTCGAGCAGGTTCTGACGTTCGCCGAGGCGGCCGGGCTGCGCGCGCAGACGCCGCGCCTCGTCTCGAAGGAGGTGGCC
>DATMVI010000603.1:0-6486 GCA_035563275.1 Pyrinomonadaceae bacterium | reverse complement strand
GGCGACCCCGCCGAGGCCGTCGCCGCGCTCGACGCCTTCATCGAGCGCGCGGCCCGGCGCGGCCGCGGCGTCCCGCCCGAAGTCGCCGCCGCGCGCGCGGAAATCCTCGCCGGCCTCCCGGCCGAAGCGGGCGCCCGCGAGGAGAAGAGAGAGCCGCGGCGGCGCGCGGCCGAGAGCCTGAAGTGGTCGGGCGTCAACGCGGCGGGCCGCCCGCTCGCGGTCGGCAAGCGCACTTACGACTTCCTGCGGCGCGCGCGCGCGGCCCGCGAGGGGGCGCGCTTCGACGAGGCCGTCGCCCTCTACCGCGAGGCCATCGAAAGCAACGGCGGTTACTTCGCGCCGGCCGACCTCGAACTCGGCTTCGCCCTCGCCGGCCTGCGCCGCACGGACGAGGCCGCCGCGCAGTTCCTCGCCGTCACCAGACGTTCCGGGCCGCGCTACCCCATCGCCTTCTACCACCTCGGCCGGCTCCTCGAACACGCCGGCCAGTTCCCCGAGGCCGGCGACGCCTACGCGCGCGCCGCCGAGCTGATGGGCGACGCCGGCCCGCAGTTCTTCGTAGACCTCAGCCGCGCGCGAGAGAAGGAAGGGAAGCCGGCCGAGGCCGTGGCCGCGATGGAGAGTTACCTGCGCGCGGCCGAGCGCCTCGGCGACGTGCCCGGCTGGGCGCGCGAGCGACTCGCCAAACTCCGCAAACTGGAAAAGCCGTGAAGCGGCGAAGGCCGTAAGTCGTGAATCGTCGAAAGCCCTGAGGGCCGCCGGCGCTCGCATCATGCGGGCGTCGGCGGCCCTCGACGCGTCTTCACGATGCGCGATTCGCGGCTCGCGACTTACGGCTTCGTCCCGCTTTCTGTATGCTTGAGGCGGCATGGCGAAGAAGAAGGCAGAGCCGCGGGGCGGCGAGCTGGTCATCATCGGCGGCGCGGAGGAGAGGGAGGGGCCGTCCGAAATCCTGCGCGAGTTCGTGCGCCTCGCGGGCGGCAAGCGCGCGCGCATCGTCCTCGTCGCCGTCGCCTCGGAAGCGCCGGCCGAGGTCGAGAAGACCTACCTCGCGGCCTTCCGCCGCCTCGGCGCGCGCAGCGTCCGCGCGCTCGGCGTCTCGGCGCGCGCCGACGCCAACGACGAAGAGACTTTGCGCGCCGTCCGCGAGGCGACCGGCGTCTTCTTCACCGGCGGCAACCAGCTCCGCCTCTCCCGCCTGCTCGGCGGGACGCGCCTCGACACGGAGCTTCACCTGCAACGCGAGGGCGGGCTGGTGCTGGCGGGGACGAGCGCGGGCGCGGCCATGATGTCGAGCGTGATGATCGCCGGCAACGCGCCGACGCTGACCCTGCGCGCCGGCATGGTCGAACTCGGCTCGGGCCTCGGCTTCCTCCCCGGCGTCCTCATCGACCAGCACTTCGAGCAGCGCGGCCGCCTGCGCCGCCTGCTCGCCGCCATCGCCCAGTACCCGCACGAACTCGGCCTCGGCATCGACGAGGACACGGCGGCCGTCGTCAGCGGCCGCGTCCTCGAAGTCTTCGGCCACGGCTCGGTCACCGTCATCGACGCCGGCGGCCTCACCCACACCAACCTCGGCGAGGTCGAGCGCCACGAACTGCTCGCCATCTGCGGCGTCCGCGTCCACATCCTCCCGGCCGGTTACCGCTTCGACCTCCAGAACCGCGCCCCCATCGTCAAATAAGCTCAAAGCAGAGGCCCGGCCGCGAGAGGGGGCGTCGCGAGCCCCGCCGGCTTCAGGCCGGCGGGACTTGAGACGCCCCCCGCGGCCCTCCGACCAACGTCTCTAACTCGTAGCCGACGGGGCGAAAGCCGCGTCTGTACGGGCCGGGACAGACCGCCAAGATTTTCCTAACGTATAAACACAAATTAGTTAAATCCCCCATTTAGTATCGGCGCCCCTTACGCCCGGCGGCCTCAGGGACGCTCTTTTTGACCCTTGAAATTTTCGGCGCGGCCCGGCGTCGGCGACTCCCGTTTCGCACGGAGAGCTTATGGAATTGAGCGAGGCACGCGGACGGCTCGTCGCCATCGGCGGCGGCGACATCAGGAGCGGCGACGCGCCGCTCCTCAGAGAGTTCATCAAACTCGCGCGGGGGCCGAAGGCGCGCGTCGTCGTCATGACCATCGCCACGGACGACCCGGCCGCCGCCGCCGCCGAGTACCGGGCCGCCTTCAAGCGGCTCGGCATCGACGACGTGCGGTACGTGGACGTTTCCACGCGCGAGGACGCGGCGAAGCCGGAGTCGCTCGAAGCCATCGAACAGGCCACCGGCCTCTTCTTCACCGGCGGCGACCAGCTCCACATCACCAGCCTCATCGGCGGCACCGGGATGCAGAAGCTCATCCACCGCCGCTACGAGCGCGGCCTCGTCATCGGCGGGACGAGCGCGGGCGCGGCCATGATGTCGAACTCGATGCTCATCCGCGGCGAGTCGGACGAGAACCCGAAGCTCGGCGGCGTCGAGATCGGGCCGGGCATGGACTTGCTCGTCGGCGCGATGATCGACACACACTTCTCGCAACGCGGCCGCTTCGGCCGGCTGCTCACGGCCGTCGCGCACTACCCGCAAGACCTCGGCCTCGGCATCGACGAGGAGACGGCGATGGTCGTCAACAAGACCGAGTTCGAGGTCTTCGGCAAGGGCGCCGTCACGGTCGTCGACGCCGGCGCGATGACCTACACGAGCCTCCCTTACGCCGAAGAGGAGAAGAACCTCTCGCTCTACGGCGTCCGCGTCCACGTCCTCTCGGCCGGCCACAAGTTCAACCTCGCCGACCGCGAGCCCGTCATCGACAAGGACAAGGTCAAACAGTCGAAGTCCTCCGACTCGGAAGCCGACGGCGAGCCGCCGGAGTCGAAGGGCGGGGGCAGGGCGGCGCGCAAGGCCGCGGGTAAAGGCGTCAAGGGGAAGAAATGAGAGTCGAATCGATCCGCACACTCGCCGGACCGAACGTCTACACACACAGTCCCGCGCTGCTCATGCGCCTCGACCTCGAAGACCTCGCCGGGCGGGAGACCCGCGAGTTCGAGGGCTTCAACGAGCGCCTGCTCGCGCGCCTGCCGGGTCTCGATAGTCACCACTGCTCGCGCGGCTACGCCGGCGGCTTCGTCGAGCGCCTGCGCGAGGGCACTTACTTCGGCCACGTCGTCGAGCACGTCGCGCTGGAGCTGACGGGCTTGGCCGGCGTCGGCGTCACCCACGGCAAGACGCGCTCGGCCGACCGGCCCGGCCTCTACCACGTCGTCGTCGAGTACAGGGCCGAGCGCTGCACGCGCTTCCTGCTGGAGACGGCCGTCGCCCTCGTCGAAGCCCTGCTCGCGGGCGAGCCGTTCCCCGTCGAGGAGCGGGTCTGCGAGGCCCGCCGCATCGCGGCGCGCACGGAACTCGGGCCTTCGACGCGCGCCATCGTCGAGGCCGCCGCGCGTCGCGGCATCCCGTGGTCGCGCGTCGGGCCGGACAGCATCGTGCAGCTCGGCTGGGGCCGCCACCGGCGCTTCGTGCAGGCCGCCACCTCCGACCTGACCAGCTCGGTCGCGGTCGAGATCGCCGCCGACAAAGACCTGACCAAGCAACTGCTCGAAGCGGCCGCCATCCCCGTCCCGCGCGGCGTCGTCGTGAAGACCGAAGCCGAAGCGGTCGCGGCGCTGCGAGAGCTCGGCGGCGCGGTCGTCGTCAAACCGCTCGACGGGCGACAGGGCTGCGGCGTCTCGCTCAACCTCTCGACGGCCGAGGAGGTCGCCGCCGCCTTCCGCATCGCCCGCGAGCACTCGGGCAGCGTGCTCGTCGAGGAGTTGATCCGCGGGCGCAACTACCGCGTGCTCGTCGTCGGCGGGCGGGTCGTCGCGGCCAGCGAGCGTCTGCCCTGCCACGTCGTCGGCGACGGCCGGCGCACCGTCGCCGAGTTGATCGAGCTGGCCAACGAAGACCCCCTGCGCGGCGACGGCCACGAGAAGCCCCTGACGAAGATCAAGGTGGACGACATCGCGCTCGCGCACCTCGCGCGGACGGGCTGGGGGCTTGAGCGCGTGCCCGCGCCGGGGCAGACGGTCTTCCTGCGCGAGAGCGTCAACCTCTCGACGGGCGGCGTCGCGCGCGACGTGACCGACCGCGCGCACGAGAGCGTTCGGCGCGCCTGCGTGCGCGCGGCGCGGGCCGTCGGCCTCGACATCTGCGGCGTAGACCTCGTGCTCGAAGAGATCGCCGCGCCGTTCGTCAAAGGCAGCGGGGCCGTCATCGAGCTCAACGCCTCGCCGGGCCTGCGCATGCACTGCCACCCGAGCGAAGGCCGGCCGCGCGACGTGGGCGAGGCCATCGTCCGGATGCTCTACCCGGAAGGCGACGGCCGCGTGCCCGTCTTCTCCGTCACCGGCACGAACGGCAAGACGACCGTCACGCGCATGATCTCGCACGTCCTCGCCTCGGCGGGCCTGACGGTCGGGATGACGACGACCGACGGCGTCTGGGTCGGCGGCGAGCGCGTCGCCGAGGGCGACACGACGGGGCCGCACTCGGCGCGCGCCGTGCTCTCCGACCCGACCGTCGAGGCGGCCGTGCTGGAGACGGCCCGCGGCGGCATCGTCCGCCGGGGCCTCGGCTACGACTGGTCGGACGTGGCGGTGCTCACCAACATCCAGCCCGACCACATCGGGCAGGACGGCATCGAGTCGGTCGAAGACCTGCTCTGGATCAAGTCGCTCGTCGCCGAGCGCGTCCGCGAGGGCGGCGCGCTCGTCTTAAACGCCGACGACGAGCGGCTCGCGCGCCTCGCCGACCACCCGCGCGTCGCCAAGACCGCGAAGCGGGTCGTCTACTTCTCGATGCGCGAGAACCACGTCGTCATCCGCAAGCACGCGGACGCGGGCGGCACGGCCTTCTTCGTGCGCGACGGCTGGGTGGTCGAGGCGTCGGGGTTTGAGCAGCGACGCCTGCTGCGCGTGGCCGGCGTGCCCGCGACGGTGGGCGGCGCGGCCGAGTTTCAGGTCGCCAACGTGCTCGCCTGCGTGGCCGCGTGCCGCGCGCACGGCGTCTCGGTCGAGCAGGTCGCGTCGGCGCTCGCCACCTTCCGCGCCGCGGCCGACAACCCCGGACGCTTCAACCTCTACCGCCTGCCCGCGGGCGGCCACGCGCTGCTCGACTACGGCCACAACCCCGAAGCCTTCCGCGCCGTCTGCCAGACGGTCGCGCGCTGGGACGGCCTGCGCGCGACCGGCATCGTCGGCCTGCCCGGTGACCGCGCCGACGAGCTGATCGAGGAGGCGGGCCGCGCCGCCGCGCGCGGCTTCTCGCGCGTCGTCATCAAGGAGGACAAAGACCCGCGCGGCCGCGAGAAGGGCGAGGTGGCCGAGCGCCTGCGCCGCGCCGTTCTGGACGAGGCGCCGGGGCGCGAGTGCGCGGTCGTGCTCGACGAGGCCGAGGCGCTGCGGGGCGAGCTGCGAAGGCTCGGCGCGGGCGGGGTGGTCGTCATGTTCTACGACAAGCTCGAACCGCTGCTGCGGGTGCTCGAAGAGTTCGGGGCCGAGCCGGCCTCCGGCATCGCCGGCCTCGTCGTGCGCGAGGAGCCCGCGCTCGCGGCGGCGGCCGCCGTCGGCTCCGAGTCGCGCGCCGTGACGCTCGTCCGCACGCGGCGCGCCCTAGCCTTCGCCGCGCAGGACAAGACCGCACAGGACTGGCAGGGCTACATCTGGCGGTAAAGCAGTAGGCGGCAGCGCCCCGCGTGAAGTCTATTGACGCCGACACGCGAGCGGTTCGTTAGCGAAGGTCTTCCTACTGCCTACTGTCTACCGTCTACTTCTCTTAATGATGAACATTTCGGAAGCCTCAGCGGAGCCGCTCGTGGAGGTCACGCGCGGCTCCGTCGTCGAGTCCGCGCACCGCGGCCACTTCGTCGCCGTGGACGGCGAGGGGCGTGTCGTCGCGCGCCTCGGCTCGCCCGACGCCCTCACCTACGTGCGCTCGGCCGCCAAGTTTCATCAGGCGTTGCCGCTCGTCACGTCGGGCGCGGCCGACCGTTTCGGCATCAGCGAGCGCGAGCTGGCCGTCGCCTGCGGCTCGCACAACGGCGAGCCTGTCCACACCGGGGCCGCGCTCTCCTTGCTCGGCCGCGCCGGCCTCGACGCCGCGAGCCTGAAGTGCGGCCCGCACGAGCCGTACGGCAAGGAGGCCGCCGCGGCCCTCAAGCGACGCGGCGAAAGCCCGACGCCGCTGCACAACAACTGCTCGGGCAAACACGCCGCGATGCTCGCCCTCGCCGTCCACCTCGGCGCGCCGCCCGAGAGCTACGACCTCCCCGGCAGCCCCGTCCAGCGCGAAGTGTTCGGCGTCGTCTCCCGTTTCACGGGCGTCCCCGTCGAGGAGCTTCGCTTCGCCACCGACGGCTGCGGCCTGCCGGCCTTCGCCCTCCCCCTGCGCGCCATCGCCCTCATGCACGCGCGCCTCGTCCTCCCGCCCCCCGAGTTCGACGACGCGACGCGCGAAGCCTGCC
>DATMVI010000602.1:0-2271 GCA_035563275.1 Pyrinomonadaceae bacterium | reverse complement strand
GCTGACGGGAAGAAAGGAGCCGTCGTCTTCGTGCAGGAACCGTGAAGGCTCGGCCGCGCGCGGCCGTCACTCCAAATAAAGGCGGGGCGGTCGGGCCGCCCCGCCTTTACTTTACCGCCCGGCCGCCGCGCGTTCGCGCCTCCCCCGTGCGCCCGCCCTCCGAGGCCAACCCGAGCAAGGCGCTCAACCCGTCGGCCAACGCGCAGGAGCGGGCCGCGGCCGCGCAGCGCGCCATCGCCGGCGGCCTCTCGGCGGAGGTCAGGGCCAAGCTCGACGCGGGCGAGCTGATCGGCTCGTCGGCCGACTTCGAGACCATCATGGCCGAGCTGAGGCGCGACAACGGCATCCGCGCCCTCTACTACGACATGTTTCAGGTGTCGCGCGACAACCTCGAAGAGTCCCTCTTGATCCGCTCGAACGACCCGCTCACGCACTTCTACTACGGTAAGGTCTTAAGCTGACGGCGCGCACCGCCTCGGAGAAGTCGCGGGCGCTGGCCGAGTTCGTCCGCGCCATCGAGCTCGACAAGCGGCGCGTGCTGCCCGACGCGCGCCTGCACCGCGCGCTCGCGCTCATCGAGAACAAGGACTCGTCGCAGATGCCCGAGATCGTCTCAACCCTCAAGGAGTACGTCTCGCTCTACCAGCGGCAGAACCGCGGCGACCTGCCGCCGAACATGGAGGTCATCTACGACTACATGCAGGAGGCGGGCGAGATGACTTGGTCGGCCCCGCCGGTCGTCAACATCTCGACGAAGAACATCGAACCCATCGGCGTCTCGGCCCCGCCCGGCGCGCGCCCCGCCGCCGCGCCCGCCGCCGACCCCGCGGACAGCGGCCGCCGGCCGTAGCCGCGGGATTGATGAATGCGGGGCGCGGGGCGGAAGACAGTTCGGCTTTCACCCCGCGCTCCGCATCCTGACTTCCGCGCTCAGTCTCATCCCGTCCGTCCCTGTTAATGACTCCTCCCGCCATGCGTCACCTCGTCATCGTCGGCGCCGCGGTTTTATTCGCGGCCGGTCTGCTCACGCCGCGCGGATTTTTGACGGCGGCCGGCGCGCCGCTCGACGAGGCCGAGCGCCTCGTCGTCTTCGTGGACACCTGCCACAGCGCGGGCCTGAGCGGCGAGGCGCTGGTGGCCGCGCGCGGCGTCGAGAACAACCTCATCAACCTCTACGCCTCGCGCCTCTTCACGGAGGCGGGGCGCGCCGTGCTGACCTCCTCGGACATCAACGAGGTGTCGCGCGAGGGGCCGCACTGGGGCGGCGGGCACGGCATCTTCACGTGGGCGCTGCTGGAGGGCCTGCGCGGCGAGGCCGACGCCAACGACGACCGCTACGTCACGGCCGGCGAGTTGTTCGCCTACGTCCGCAACCGCGTCCGCGTCCAGACCGGCTTCCGCCAGAACCCGCGCGCCCTGCCCGGCCTCAACGCAGACCTCTCGCTGGCCTTCGTCAACGCGGCGCGCGGGGAGTGACGAGAGCCCGCGCCCGCGCCGAGTTTTCAACATCCGAACCCGGCTAACAGCCCGCCCGCGCGCCGGGCCGCGCCGTAGCTCGCCTTGAAACGAGGGCCGCGACTCGGTATTTTAAGTGCAGTTTGCCGGGCCGGGTCGGAAAGCACATTTCGGTTTCTCAAACCCGCAATTCGAGCCTGCATTCGCGCGCGCCCGCTCCCGGGCGGCGGAGGAGAGTTCTCTAGTGGATTATCGTACGAGCGCCAAAGGATTCGAGCCGGAGTGGCGGCGCCGCTGGGCCGAGCAGGAGACGTACCGCACGCCCAACCCGGGCGAGCCGGGCTTCGACGCCTCGCGTGAGAAGTTCGTCATACTGGATTTCTTCCCCTACCCGAGCGGCATCGGCCTGCACATCGGCCACCCGCTCGGCTACATCGCCACCGACGTGAAGGCGCGCTTCATGCGGATGCGCGGCTTCAACGTGCTCTACTCGATGGGCTTCGACTCCTTCGGCCTGCCCGCCGAGCAGTACGCCATCCAGACGGGGCAGCACCCGCGCGTCACGACCGAGAACAACGTCGGCAACATGCTGGAGCAGCTGAGCCTCCTCGCCCTCAGCCACGACGCGAGCCGCCGCTTCCTGACCTCCGAGCCGGAATACTACCGCTGGACGCAGTGGATTTTCCTGCGCCTCTACAACTCATTCTACGACCCCGAGGAGGTCTGGGTCGGCCCCGACGGCCGCCGCACGGTCGGGCGCGCGCGCCCCATCGAGACGCTGGCCGAACGCCTGCGCGGCGGCGAGTGGGTGCTGGA
>DATMVI010000601.1:0-4759 GCA_035563275.1 Pyrinomonadaceae bacterium | reverse complement strand
GCGGGCGCGGCCAGCGCGAGGCCGGCGACGATGATGAGCACGAGGCACGAGACCTCGACGGCCGTGAGCAGGTTCTGCGTGCGCGTGCCCTGCCGGACGCCGAGGATGTTGAGGGCGGTCAGCGCGACGACGGCGAGCGCGGCGTAGACGGAGGCGGAGAAGGTTCCCAGCGGCACGAGCTGCGAGGCGTAGTCGCCGAAGACGAAGGCGAGCAGCGCGACCGAGCCGGTCTGCACCACCGTGATGCGCGACCACGCGTAGAGGAAGGCCGGCGCGCGCCCGTAGGCGCGCGTCAGGAAGTGGTAGTCGCCGCCCGCGTGCGGGTAGGCCGTCGCCAGTTCCGCGTAGCAGAGCGCGCCGACGAACGAGACGACGCCGCCGGCGAGCCAGATGAGCAGCACCGCCGACTCCGACGGCGCGTTGGCGGCGACCAGCGACGGCGTGCGGAAGACGCCCGCGCCGATGACGATGCCGACGATGATCGCCACGGCGTCGGCGAGCGACAGCGTCGGCACGGGCCGCGCCGCCTCGCCGGCCGCGATGCTTTTGACGGACATAAGAAGTTAAGAGTAGACGGCAGTCAGCAGTCAGTAGCCGGTGGGAAGAGCTTCGGCGTCGAACCGTCGGCGCGCCGGCGTTAAGGTTCGCGGCGCTCGGCGCTGCCGACTACCGGCTACTGTCTACTGGCTGCTAGTAGGCTGACTGCCTTTTTCCGGGATGACCCAGAAGTAGATGGGGCGGCCGTCCACGGTGGTGGTCTTGTCGGGCTTCCAGTCGCCCATGTCGAAGGCGTGCGAGACGACGCGCGTGCCGGGCTTGAGTTCGGCGAAGAGCTTGGGCCTGAGCTTCATGTTGATGCTCGGCAGCAGGTAGAGGGTGACGACGGTGGCCTCCTTCAGGTCGGCCTCGAAGAGGTCTTGCACCTTGAACTCGACGCGGCTGGTGACGCCGGCCTGCTGCGCGTTGGCGTTGCTCTCGGCGATGCGCTGCGGGTCGATGTCGATGCCGACGCCGCGCGCGCCGTAGCGCTTGGCGGCGGTGACGACGATGCGCCCGTCGCCGCACCCGAGGTCGTAGACCACGTCGTCCTTCGTCACCGCGGCCATCTTCAGCATCTCGTCCACGACGGCCTCCGGCGTCGGGACGTAGGGCACGTCCTTCTTGACCGGCACCTGCGGGTCGGGCGTCTGCGGGGCCGGCGGCTTGATCGGCGTCACCTGCGCGTAGACGAAGGCGCACGCGACGGCGGCGCAGGCGAGCGCGGCCGCCAGACGCGGGACGCGGGGAATGACTCTCGACATCGCTTCTCCTCCTCGCAAGGGCTGCGGAAGACTTCGTCGCGGCGCCGCGTCGGGCCGGGCGCCGCGGGGTTATCGGCCTAGGGGTTTCGTGCGGCGGATTGTCACGGTTCGGGGCTCGGAGTGTAGAGCGGAATTATTACGGGAACGTCGAGAGCTTGGTGCGAAGCGGTCACGAAACGGGGCGGGGCGTAAAAGTTGTAAAGGATGTAAAGCGCGCGGCGCGGCCCGCTGACAAAGCCGCCCCGCGTGGGTTAAAACAGTTCGCGGCCCGCGCCGCCCCGACCGATTGATGCTCAGGAGACACGCACCCATGTCACGACGCCGCGCCGCCCCGGCGCTCCTCCTTCTCCTCTTCATGCCCTTTGCGCCCCCGCCGGCCGCGCGCTCGCAGACGCCCGCGCCTTCGCCGACGCCGCCGGTCGCGCCCGCCCCCGGCCCCGCCGCCGACGCCGTCGAGCGCATCAAGGACGAGGGGCTGAACCGCTCGCAGGTGATGAAGACGATCTGGTACCTGACCGACGTGACGGGGCCGCGCCTGACGGGGTCGCCCGCCCTGAAGCGCGCCAACGAGTGGACGCGCGAGCGGCTCGCGGACTGGGGCTTACAGAACGCGCGCCTCGAAGCGTGGGGGCCGTTCGGGCGGGGCTGGACGCTGCGCCGCTTCTCGGCCGAGGTCACCGCGCCGCAGAGCTTCCCCGTCCTCGCCGCGCCGCGCGCGTGGTCGCCCGGCCTCGACGGCCCGCTCACGTCCGAAGTCGTTTTGGTCGACGCCGAGAACGAGGAGGCGTTGCTGAAGTACAAGGGGCGGCTGCGCGGCAAGATCGTCCTCGCCGGCGCGCTGCGCGAGCTGCGCCCGAAGTTCGACCCCGTGGCGACGCGCCTCACCGAGAGGCAACTGCTCGACCTCGCCAACGCGCCCGACCCGGCGCTCGCCCCGCGCCGCCCGCCGCGGCCGCCCACGGCCGAGCAGCTCGCGCAGGCCCGTTTTAATGACCGCAAGACGCGGTTCTATTACGAGGAGGGCGCGGCCCTGCTCGTCGGCTCAAGCCCGGCCGGCGACGGCGGGATGCTCCAGTTCGTCCAGTCGGCCCAAGTCCCGCAGCCGTTCGACACGCCTTTCGAGAAGCGCGTCGGCCCGTGGGAGGCGCGCGCGCCGAAGCTCATCCCGCAGATCGCCGTCGCCAACGACCACTACAACCGCCTCGCCCGCATGATCCGTCAGGGCGAGCGGCCCGAGATGACCGTCAACCTTCAGGTCGAGTTCGACGACGCCGACCGGATGGCCTACAACACCCTCGCCGAGATTCCGGGCGGCGATTTGAAGGACGAGGTCGTGATGCTCGGCGCGCACCTCGACTCGTGGCACACGGCGACGGGCGCGACCGACAACGCGGCCGGCGTCGGCATCATGATGGAGGCCGTGCGGATTCTGCGCGCGCTCGACCTGCGGCTGCGCCGCACCGTCCGCATCGCGCTCTGGAGCGGCGAGGAGCAGGGCCTGCTCGGCTCGCGCGCCTACGTCCGCGAGCACTTCGGCCCTCTGCCTTCGCCGACGACGCCGGCGAGCCTCGCGCCCGCGCCGCCCGCCCGGTTCAAGCCCGAGCACGACCGCCTCAACGTCTACTTCAACGCCGACAGCGGGACGGGCGCGATCCGCGGCATCTACCTGCAAGGCAACGAGGCTTTGCGGCCAATCTTCCGCCGCTGGCTGATGCCCTTCCGCGACTTCAAAGTGGGGGGGCGCGACTACAGCGCGACGACCATCACGGCCGCCAACGCCGGCGGCTCGGACTTCCTCGCCTTCCAAGCCGTCGGCCTCAACGGCCTCGACTTCCTCCAAGACGACATCGAGTACGAGACGCGCACTTGGCACTCGAACGAGGACACCTTCGACCGCATCATCCCCGACGACGTGAAGCAGGCCGCCGTCGTCGTCGCCGCCTTCGTCTACAACGCCGCCACCGAGACCGAACGCCTCCCGCGCAAGCCGAGGCAATAAAAAGTTTCGAGCTGAAGACAAAAGGAGAAGGAGGACGAAGGCCACGCCGGCTTTCGTCCTCCTTCTGTTTCTTAACCCGAAACCCTTTAGTATTTCCCCGACGCGAGGTGTTCGACGAGGTAGCGGCGCAGCTTGTCGCGGTGCTCGCGGCGGTAGGCGGCGTAGTCGTGGGCGAGGGAGTTGACTTGGCGGACGCGTGCGAAGAGGGCGTAGGCTTCGAGCAGGCCGTCGTCGTGGAGCTTGACGAGGGCTTCGAGGTCGGGCGCGAGCCTCTTAACCTTGCCCTGCTTCCGGAGGCCCTTGACGACATCGACGACCGCCACCAGCGCGTCCACCTCCTCGCGCAGGCTGTGGCGGTACTCCTTCTCGTCGGGGTACGCCTTCCGGAATCTCTCGTGGTTGTTGGCCGCCCACGCGGCCCGCGTCAGCCCGTAGACCATCCACGCCTCCGAGCCGTCGTCGCCGGGCGCCTTCGGGTCGACGGTGATCGTCGTCTCGTTGCCCTTCGTCGTGACGCTGCCGGGCGGGTTGATCTCCGGGTGGCCGAGCCGCACGGCCTTCGCCTGCGCCCAGCGGAAGAGGCCGTGCTGCCAGACGTAAGGGTTGTAGGGGTCGGCGACGACGGCCTCGACGTACTTGTCGCGCGCCTCGTCGAGCCGCGCCTGCCGCAGCAGGACGTTGCCCCAGTAGCGGTAGGCCTGCTCGCGGTCGGGGGCGAGTTGGATGGCGCGCGCGTACCACTCGCCGGCCTTCGCGAAGTCGCCCTGCTTGAGGAACACGTCGCCGGAGAAGAGCGGGGCCTCGTAGAGCCTCGGGTCGAGTTGCAGGGCGCGCTCGTAGGCGGCGAGCGCCGCGGCCGAGTCGCCGCGGACGAAGGCGTCCTCGCCGGCGCGCATCGCCGCGTCGGCCTCGGCGTTGTCCGAGAATCTGGAGGGGGCGCCGCCGGCCGCGTCGCTGCCGTCGGGGTTCATGCTGTCGATGATCTTGTCGACGAGGTCTTTGTGGACGCCCTCGCCGAAGCCGAGCTCTTTGGCCCTGACGAGCAGGCCGCGCGCCCGCGCGCCGAGGGCCTGACGCTTCTGCGCGTCCCGCTCGGCGACGGCCCGCGCGAAGAGCGAGAACCCGAGGCGCGCGAGCACGTCGCCGTCCTTCGGGTAGCGCTCGGCCAGTCTCTCCAAAAGCGGCAGCGCCTCGAAGAACTGCTGACCGGCGTAGAGGGCGAAGGCGCGCTGGCGCTCCTCGTCCTGCGGCGGCGCCGCCTGCGCGAAGGCCGGCGCGTGCGCCGCGAGGCAGAGCGCGGCGAGGGCGAGGAGGGCGGCGGCGAGCCGCCCGCGCGCGGCGGAGGGGCGTGTGGGCATGGGGTTCCTTTCGTCGAAACCGGCCGCCGCGCGGGCGGCGCGGCGAGTGGGGCCGGCGCCCCGGCCTCAGCCTTCGGACGCGCCGCGGCCGGCGGCGTCGG
>DATMVI010000600.1:0-4320 GCA_035563275.1 Pyrinomonadaceae bacterium | reverse complement strand
GCGGCCCCGGCGCGCGCCCCGCCCGGATCGCGTCGCGCAGCTCGGCGTCGCCGCGCACGCCCGAGCCCCCGAGGTTGCGGACGGTGGTGAAGCCCGCCTCCAGCATCTCTCTCGCAGACCTCTCGGCCAGACGCCGCCGGTCGCCCGCGCTCATGCCGGCCGTCGTGTCCACGCGCCCGTCGTTGGCGCTGAAGAGGTGCGTGTGCGCGTCGATGAGGCCGGGCAGAAGGGTCAGGCCGCCGAGGTCGATGACGGCCGCGCCCCTCGGCAAGCGCCTCCGCATCGCCGCGAACCCGCCGACCTCCCTGATGCGCCCGCCCGCGACGAGCACGCCCGCGTCGCCCCGGTACCGGCCCGCCCGCACGTCGAGCGCCCGCGCCGCCCTCACGAGCACCACCCCGTGCGCGCCCTCCTGCGCCCACGCGGGAGCGCCGAGCGCGAGGCAGGCGAAGACGGACGCGAGAAACTTTTTAACCATGCGCGCGGGCTCTCCGGCGACCGTGAGAGTCGCCGCGTTGCGGCCGGGGTTGTCTGCCCGAAGGTCGGATTTAAGAAACGCGGTTCGGGGCGCTACGAGGCGGCGGCCTCTTCGGGGGTGATGATGCGGAGCTTGGGCGACTCTTGAAGGACGCGCGTGCCGGGCGGGACGGAGTGGGTGAGCCAGACGTTGCCGCCGATGACCGAGCCGCGGCCGATGGTGGTGTCGCCGCCGAGGATGGTCGCGCCGGCGTAGATGATCACGTCGTCCTCGATGGTCGGGTGGCGCTTGGTGTTGCGGATGAGCTGGCCGGCCGCGTCCTTGTCGAAGGAGAACGCGCCGAGCGTGACGCCCTGATAGATTTTGACGCCGCGGCCGATGACGGCCGTCCCGCCGATGACGACGCCCGTGCCGTGGTCGATGAAGAAGCTGGGGCCGATCTGCGTGCCGGGGTGGATGTCGATCCCCGTCCGCTGGTGCGCGTGCTCGGTCATGATGCGCGGGATGAGCGGCACGTCGAGCCTGAAGAGTTCGTGGGCGAGGCGGTAGACCATGATGGCGTAGAGGCCGGGGTAGCTGAAGATGATCTCGTCGTAGCAGCCGGCGGCCGGGTCGCCGTCGTAGGCGGCCTTCACGTCCGAGGCCAGCACCTCGCGCATGGCGGGCAGTTGCGAGAGGAACTCCTCGGCGCACTCGACGGCCTGCCGCTCGGTGACGGGGCAGGCGTCTTCGAGCCGCTGCCCGTGGTTGATGGCGCGGCTGATCTGCTCGGTCAGCGTCTCGTGAATCCACGCGAGGCGCGCCTCGACGTGGAGGGCGAGCGCCGCGTCCGTCAACCCCTGCGCGCCCGCGTAACCGGGGAAGAGGAGTTCCTGCAACGCCTCGGTCATGCGGATGACCTCGGCGAGCGACGGCAGCGGCCGGCGGTCGAGGTGGTGAATCTTGACGCCCTCGCGCGAGTACGACTCGACGAGTGCGCGCCCGGCGCGGCTCAGCTTGTCATTCATAAAAAAGCAGTAGACAGTAGTCAGTAGTCAGTAGCCAGTAGAAAAGCCTTCGCTTGCTTTTCGTCCGGGCGTTGGCGACAACCCCGAGGCGCGGAGCGCTACTGACTACTGGCTGCTGTCTACTGACTACTTCCTTATTCGATTTCGATCCCGCGTTCTTTGGCGATGCCGCGGGCCTTCATGATGATGTCGTCGTCGGGCGGCTCGGCGCCGCGCATCCACGCCTCGACCTCCTCGACGGGGCGGCCGAGGGCGACGGAGAACTTCAGGTCGTCGGCCTCGAAGCCCCCGTCGCGCAGCCGCCTGAGCAGCGCGAGGCCGCCCGCCGTGTCCGTGCCGCGGTCGTCGAGCGCGTTGGTCTGTTCGCCCGCTTCGTTCCTCGCTTCAGCCATTGTTCGTCGCCCCCTGTTGCTGGTCTCCGACCGTCGCCTGATAGCCCAAGTCTTGAATCTTCTTAATCAGCGTGGCCTGCTGCACGACGCCGTCGTCGAACGTGACGTTGGCCGTCTTGCCGCTGAAGGTCACCTCGGCGCGCTCGACGCCGGCCGTCTCTTCGAGCGTCTCTTTGATGTCGTCGGCGCACGACTCGCAGTGCATGCCTTGGATGTGAAACTCGGCCTTCATCCCTTGCCTCCCTCCCTCTCGGCCGCCGCCTTCAGGTCGCCCCGGCGGCGCCCGGTTGTTTTCGTCTTGCTCTGAGTGCGCGCATTATATCCCACGGGGGCGGGCGCTTTCTAACCGCGCCGGGCGACCCGTTGACAATTAACGCGGCCGGTGTAGAATTCGGGCCTCGCCCCGGAGGCGGGCCGCCGCGGCCGCCGAGGCGCGGGAATCCCCTTGCTTCATTCGCATCGCGACCCAGTCGGGCGGAGCGCCTGCGCGCAGCGGACTGTCCCGCGCGCGGCGGGCACGCCCGGCCCGCGTTTAGGAACCTTGCGGAAAGGAAACGTTCGTGAGAGCTTTCTCCGGACTCGTCTGCCTGCTCCTGATGGCCCTCGCGGCCGCCCCGCCCGTCGCGGCGCGGCAGAGGTGGTACAGGGGCAACACGCACGCCCACACGACGAACAGCGACGGCGACTCCACGCCCTTCGCCGTCGCGCAGTGGTACAAGCTGAGCGGCTACGACTTCGTCTGCATCACCGACCACGACCGCCTGACCGGCGTCGCCGACCTCAACGCGGCGCTCGGCGGCGGCGGCCGCTTCCTCGTCATCGCCGGGGCCGAGATCACGGACTCGTTCGGCGGGCTGCCCGTCCACGTCAACTCGCTCAACCCGCGCCGCCTGACGCCGCACATGTCGGGCGGCTCGGTGGTCGAGACGATGCTGCGCAACATGAGCGCCGTGCGCGCGGCCGGCGGCCTGCCCTACGTCGCCCACCCGAGCTGGCGCAACGCCATGACGGCCGAGCACCTCAAGGCCCTGCCCGACTACAGCCTCTTCGAGCTGTTCAACTCCGGCGTCGCCGCCTACAACTACGGCGACGGCACGCGCCCCTCGGTCGAGCAGATGTGGGATCAGGCGCTCTCGGCGGGCAGGCTGCTCTACGGCGTCGCGGCCGACGACATGCACTCGCTGACCGACCCGGCGCGCGCGCTGCCGGGCGGCGGCTGGGTGATGGTCAGGGCCGCGGCGCTGACGCCGGCCGAGATCGTCGGCGCGCTGGCGCGCGGCGACTTCTACGCGACGAACGGCGCGGTCATCCTCGACCTCAGAGTCACCAACGCCGGCATGAGCGTGGTCACCGAAGAGTTCTTCCCCGACTGCGAGGAGACGCCGGGCCTCTGCGCGCCGCAGTACAGCACGGTGGAGTTCGTCGGCCGCGGCGGCCGCGTCCTCAAGACCACGAACGACAGCCCGGCCGAGTACCGCTTCGCGGGCGACGAGCTCTACGTCCGCGCGCGCGTCACAGACCCCTTCGGCCGCACCGCGTGGACGCAGCCCGTCTTCCTCTCGGGGCCGACCGCCGCGCAGACCGTCCTGAACGGGGCCATCCCCAACCGCGCGACCGCGCGCAGCCGCGCCGTCGCCCCCGACACCATCGCCGTCGTCCTCGGCTCGGGCTTCGCCACCGTGACGGCCGAGGCCGGCCCGCGGCCCGGCCGCCCCTTCCCCGTCGAGCTGAACGGGACGCGCGTGAGCGTCGCCGGCCGCCCCGCGCCGCTCTTCTTCGCCTCGCCCACGCAGGTCAACTTCCTCGTCCCGCCCGACACGCCCGAGGGCGTCTCCGACGTGGTCGTCACCAACCCGCAGGGGCTCGCCACCAGCGTCCCGCTCCTCGTCCAGCCGGTCGCCCCCGCCCTCTTCACGCAGGACGGGACGGGCCTCGGCGAGGCCGTCGCCTATAAGATGTTCCGCGAGATGCCGACCCTCTTCGCGGGCGACCCGCGCCGCGTCATCGTCTTCGCGACGGGCGTCGGGCGCGCGAACGTGACGGCGACGGCCGACGGCCAGAGCGTGCCGGTCGAGGCGGTCGTCGCCAGCCCGGCGCTGCCCGGCCTGACGCAGATTCACCTCGCGCTGCCGGCGCACCTCGGCCCCGGCCCCGTCACCGTCGTCATCCGCGCGGGCGCGGCCGAGAGCAACTCCGTCACCGTCCGCCTCTGAGGCGTGGTTACCGAAACCGGATGGACGCGGACAGCCTGAGTGTCGGCGAGGTTTTGGCGGGCGCGGCCGAGAGTTTGCGGCGCGCCGGCGTGGCCGAGCCGCGGCGCGAGGCCGGCTCGCTCCTCTCGCACGTCACGGGCCGCGACCGCACGTTCCTGCTCACGCACCCCGAAGACCGGCTCGCGCCGGGGCAACTCGCGGAGTTGCGCGCCGCGGTCGCGCGCCGCGCG
>DATMVI010000599.1:0-5936 GCA_035563275.1 Pyrinomonadaceae bacterium | reverse complement strand
CGAGAAGGCGCAGCGCGGGATGGTCGAGTTCCTGCTCGCCAACCACCCGCTCGACTGCCCCGTCTGCGACCGCGGCGGCGAGTGCGAGTTGCAGGAGATGGTCTTCGACTGGGGCCAGCTCGAAGAGCGCTTCACCGAGCGCAAGAACTACCACCCCGAGAAGTTCCTCTCGCCCATCGTCGCCAACGACCCGCAGCGCTGCATCCTCTGCAAGCGCTGCACGCGCGTCTGCGACGAGTGGATGGGCGAGGACGCCATCGAGGCGGGCGGGCGCGGCGCGCACACCGTCATCGGCACCTACGGCGGCTGGCTCAACTGCTCGCAGTGCGGCAACTGCATCGAGGTCTGCCCGACCGGCACGCTCCTCGACGCGACGTACAGGCACCAGACCCGGCCGTGGGAGCTCTCGCGCACCACCTCGACCTGCTCGTTCTGCTCCGACGGCTGCCAGTTCTCGGTCGGCGCGCGCGCCGGCGAGGTGATGCGCGTCGTCGCGCGCGACCGCTACGTGAACGGCCACAACGGCGAGTTCCTCTGCATCAAGGGGCGCTTCGCGCACCCCTTCGTCAACCACGAGGAGCGCATCCGCACGCCGCTCGTCCGCTACAAGAAGGGCGGCCGGCTCGTGCCCGCGACGTGGGACGAGGCGGTCAGGTTCGCCGCCGAGCGGATGCGGGCCGCCCTCGGCGAGCACGGGGCCGAGCGCTTCGCCGTCGTCGGCAGCCCGCGCCTGACGAACGAGTCGAACTGGGCCATGCTCAAGTTCGCCACCGAGGTCGTCGCCACCGACCGCTACACGGCGACCGACGCCTTCTCGCTCGTCCCCTTCTTCGAGAACCTCGGCGCGCCCGTCGCCACGCACCGCGACATCCGCCACGCCAAGGCCATCCTCCTCATCGGCGGCGAGCCCGAGGAGTTGCAGCCCCTGACGGGCCGCCAGATTCGGCAGGCCGTGCGCAACGGCGGGGCGAAGCTCGTCGTCTTCAACAGCGTGCCCATCCGCCTCAGGCAGCAGGCCGCGCAGTTCGTCCACATCCTGCCGGGCACGGAGGACGCCGCCGTCCTCGCCCTGCTCTCGCCCGGCGACGCGGCGCCGGCCGCGCGCGCGCTCGGCGTCGAGGCGGACGAGATCGGGCGCGCCAGCCAGATTCTGAGCGAGGCCGAGGGCGACGTGGTCGTGATGTTCGGCGGCGAGCTTTCGGCCGAGGCGCAGGCGGCGCTCGCGGGCCTGCCCGCGGCCTTCGGCGAGCGCGAGGGCCGGCGCTTCCTCTTCCACCCGCTGCCGCTCTTCAACAACAGCGTCGGCGTCCACGACCTCGGCCTGATGTCGGGGGCGATGAACCCGCTGGAGCTGCTCGACGCGGCCGGCGCGGGCGACCTGCGCGCGATGTACGTCGCCGGCAGCTTCCTGCCCGCGCACCTCGAAGGGCGCGGGGACGCGCTCTCTCGCCTCGACCTCCTCGTCGTGCAGGAGCTTTTCCAGACCGAGACGACGCGCCACGCCGACGTGGTCTTCCCGGCCGCCTCCTTCGCCGAGGTGGACGGCACCTTCACCAACAACGGCGGCCTCGTCCAGCGCGTCCGCCAGTCCATACCGCCCGCGCATCAGGCCAAGCCCGACTGGGCGATCACGTCGCAGCTCGCCTCGGCGCTCGGCACAGACCTCGGCTTCCAGATGTCTTCGAGCACCATCTTCCTCGACATCGCGCGCAGCGTCCCGGCCTACGAGGGCCTGCGCTACCCGCTGCTCAAGGACGAGACGCGGCCCGTGCAGGTCAGGCACCGGCTCGCGGGCGGGGGCGACTCCGGCCCGCGGCTCGACGCGCTGCGCCGCGCCGTCGGCGAGATTCCCGCGGGCGGCGAAAAGGTCGAGGGCACGCCGCCCGTCGGCCACGAGCTTTTCCGTCTGGGCACGCTCACGAGCAAGGTTCCGCAGTTCCACCTGCTCGCGGCCGGCAACCCCGAACCCGAGAGCGTCCTGATCTCCCCCCTCTACCAGATCACCGTAGACCCCGGCCTGCGCCGCGAGGCGGCGGCGGGAGACTGAGAAGAAGCGCAGAATGCAGAGTGCAGAGTGGTGAATAACAACCTTCTTTCATTCCGCATTCCGCATTCTGACTTCTGCATTTGAACCTTATGGAATGGCTCTCCAGTTACGTCGGGCCTGAGGTGGCCCGCGGCATCGGGCAGTTCGTCGGCATCAACATCGCCTTCGTCGTCGTGTTGATGATCGTGGCCTACACGGTGCTGGCGGAGCGGCGCGTGCTCGGGTTCATACAGGGGCGGCTGGGGCCGAACCGCGTGGGGCCGGGCGGGCTGTTCCAGCCCTTCGCCGACCTCCTGAAGTTCATCTTCAAGGAGGAGATCACGCCGACGGCCGCGACGCGCTTCGTCTACTTCCTCGCGCCCATCATCGCCATCACCTGCGCGCTGCTGCCGATCATCGTCTACCCGTTCGGGCCGAACCTTAACATCCCCTTCGTCGGCGAGGTCTCGCTCGTCATCGCCCGCTTCGACATCGCGCTGCTCTACGTGCTCGGCATCACGTCGGTCGGCGTCTACGGCGTGGCGCTCGCCGGCTGGGCCTCGAACAACAAGTACTCGCTGATGGGGGCCCTGCGCGCCTCGGCGCAGCTCATCTCGTACGAGCTGAGCTTGGGCCTCTCGCTCGTCGGCGTCGTGCTCATCTCCGGCACGCTCGACCTCTACTCGATCGTCGAGCAGCAGGGCGGCTGGTTCGGCATGCGCTGGAACGTCTGGGACGTTTCGCGCGTGCCGCAGCTCATCGGCTTCATCACCTACATGATCTCGGCCATCGCCGAGACGAACCGCGTGCCCTTCGACCTGCCGGAGGCCGAGACGGAGCTGGTCGCGGGGTTCCACACGGAGTACTCGGCCCTGAAGTTCGCGCTCTTCTTCATGGCCGAGTACGTCAACATGTTCACGGTCTCGATGCTGGCGGCGACGCTCTTCCTCGGCGGCTGGCAGGGGCCTTTCGTCGCGCAAGTCCCGCTGCTCGGCGTCGTCTACTTCCTCCTGAAGGTGTCGTTCTTCCTGTTCCTCTACATCTGGCTGCGCGGCACGCTGCCGCGCTTCCGCTTCGACCAGTTGATGAACTTCGGCTGGAAGTTCCTGCTCCCCGTCGCCCTCTTCAACGTCGTGCTGACGGCGACGGTGCTGTTCTTCCGGCTGTGACGGAAAAGTTGTCGGCCGCCGGGCGCCGCCCGGAACCGGCGCCCGGCGGCCCCCCGTCCAACCGCCCCGGCCGCGGAGGCGACGAACTGACGGCCGGTAGCTGATAACTGCTTTATGTGGTCAATTCTCCTCTTCGTCCTGTTCGGCGGCCTCGCGGTCGGGTGCGCCGTGGCGGTGGTGGCGCAGCGCAACCCGCTCTACAGCGCCATCTCGCTCATCGGCGTCTTCGTCGCGCTGGCCTGCCTCTACATGACGCTGGCCGCGCCCTTCATTGCCGCCGTGCAGGTCATCGTCTACGCCGGCGCGATCATGGTGCTCGTCGTCTTCGTCATCATGCTCCTGAACGTCGAGGAGGAGGTGCGCCGCCCCGTCCGCCTCCAGCACATGATCGTCGTCGGCGTGCTGCTCGGCGCGGCGCTCGCCGCCGAGACCTTCTTCATGCTGACGGCCAGCGGGACGACGCGCGTCGGGCCGCCCGCCGTGCGGGACGTGGGCTCGACCACCTCGGTCGGCACCGGCCTCTTCACCGAGTACCTCCTGCCGTTCGAGGCCACGTCGGTCTTAATCCTGATGGCGCTCGTCGGGGCGATCACTTTGGCGCGGCAGGGGCGCGACCGCGCCGCGGCCGGGGACGGCGGTGAGACGCCGGGGGGCGCGGCCGGCGGCCAGATCATCCAGCCCGGCTTCACGGCCGAGACGGGGCAGGCCTTCGCGCGCTACCAGATCGAGGCGGGCGAGGCGTCGGCGCCGGCCGAGCGGGCGGCGGGGCGCGAGGAGGAGAAGCACTGAGATGGTTCCGCTCTCATTTTATCTGGCGCTCTCGGCGGTGCTGTTCACCATCGGCGTGGTCGGCGTCATCATCAAGCGCAACGCCATCCAGATGTTCATGTGCATCGAGCTGATGCTGAACGCCGTCAACCTGACCTTCGTCGCCTTCTCCTCCTACTTCAACGACGTGACGGGCCAGCTCTTCGTCTTCATCGTGATGACGGTCGCGGCGGCCGAGGCGGCCGTCGGCCTCGGCATCATCCTCGCCATCTTCCGCAACCGCGAGTCGCTCGACGTGGACGAGGCGAGCGTCCTGAGACTTTAAGGAAGCGCTGGACGCGGGATGCGGAATGAGGAGTTAAAGACTCGCCTCCATCTCGCATCCCTCGCCCCGGCTTCCGCACTTGAGTTATGGAAAACCACCTTCTCTCCGTGGTCGTCTTCGCGCCGCTGGTCGGGGCCGTCGTCAACTGGCTGGTCGGCCGCAGGGTGCGCAGCGAGGCCTTCGTCGGCGTCGTGGCGTGCGGGGCCGTGGCCGTCTCGGCGGTGTGCGCCTTCCTCGTGGCCTTCTCCGAAGGCAGCGGGGCGGCGCTGCTGCACGAGCCGGCGCGGCCCGTGCTCAGCCACCTCTGGACGTGGATGCAGGTCGGCGACTTCCGCGCCGACTTCGGCTTCGCGATGGACAGGCTCTCGGGGATTTACGCCTGCTTCATCACGTTCGTCGGGCTGCTGATTCACGTCTTCGCCACCGGCTACATGCGCGGCGACAAGGGGTTCTACAGGTTCTTCGCCTACCTGAACCTCTTCATGTTCATGATGCTGACGCTCGTGCTGGCCGACAACCTGCTGCTGATGTTCGTCGGCTGGGAGGGCGTCGGGCTCTGCTCGTACCTGCTCATCGGCTACTACACCGACCGGCGCGAGGCGGGCGACGCGGCGAAGAAGGCCTTCGTCGCCAACCGCGTCGGCGACTGGGGCGTGGTGCTCGGCATCATGCTCGTCTTCACGCTGACCGGCTCGATCAGCTTCTTCGACAAGTCGCCGGCCGTGCTCGGCGAGACCGGCGCGGGCGTCGCCAGCGCCCTCAAGCTCATCGGCCAGATGCCGACGGACGCCTTCACGTGGGGCGCGATCTTCGCCGGCGGCCTCACCTCGGCCGCCGTGCTTCTGTTCATCGGCGCGACCGGCAAGTCGGCGCAGATTCCGCTCTACGTCTGGCTGCCGGACGCGATGGCCGGGCCGACGCCCGTCTCCGCGCTCATCCACGCCGCGACGATGGTCACGGCCGGCGTCTACATGGTCGTCCGCTGCTCGGCCATCTACTCGAAGTCCCCGACGGCGATGCTCATCATGGCGGTCGTCGGCGCGGCCACGGCCATCTTCGCCGCGACCATCGGCCTCGCCCAGAACGACATCAAGAAAGTCCTCGCCTACTCGACCGTCTCCCAGCTCGGCTACATGTTTCTGGCCTGCGGCGTCGGCGCCTTCGTCGGGGCCATCTTCCACGTGATGACGCACGCCTTCTTCAAGGCGCTGCTCTTCCTCGGCTCCGGCTCCGTCATCCACGGGATGCGCCACGAGCAGGACATGCGGCGGATGGGCGGGCTCAGGAAGTACATGCCCGTCACGTTCGCGACGATGGTCGCGGGCTGGCTCGCCATCTGCGGCATCCCCGTCTTCGCCGGCTTCTTCTCGAAGGACGAAATCCTCTGGAAGGCGTACAGCACGGGCGTCTTCGGCGACCACAGCGCGGTCGGCCCCGTGCTGTGGGGCGTCGGCGCGGTGACGGCGCTGCTGACGGCCGTCTACATGACGCGGCTGATGGTGATGACCTTCTGGGGCGGCGAGCGCTTCCGCGAGGCGCACGCGGGCGGGCAGGCCGACGAGGCGCACGCGCACGCGCATGACGAGGGCGCGAAGCCCCACGACGCGCAACTGGCGTCGGCCGGCGACCGCCCGCAACACGCGCCCGG
>DATMVI010000598.1:0-2798 GCA_035563275.1 Pyrinomonadaceae bacterium | reverse complement strand
GTCTTCGGGTCGCGCCCGCCCCGCGTACGGCGCGCGCCGCGGGTTCTCGCGGCGGTCTGTCTCGCCGTCGTCGTCGGGCGGGCCGTCGGCATCCGCCCCGCGCTGCGGCCGGGCGGGGCCGTAGATGCCGAAAGAGTCGGGGCGGTTCGTGTACCAGTCGGGTATCCGTATGAAGGGGCGCGTGCCGTTGGCGGCGCGGATTTCGAGCCGCTGGTCGTGGCGCAGGCGAACCTCGATCTGCTCGACGTAAGCGCCGCTGTCCTGAATCTGGATCAGCGCGTCGTCGGGCCGGTCGCGCCGCCACGCCTTGAGGGCTTGGTTGATGTTCTCGAAGTGGCCCTCGGCCGGGTGCTGCTGGCTGACGAGGTAGACGTGCGGGCGCGCGCGCGGCTGCTCGCTCGCCCTCTCTTCGGCGGGGGGGCGGCGCAGCGGCCGGCGCGGCGCGCGCAGGGGGCGCGCGTACTCGCCGCCGCCGATCTCCGCCGGGAAGCCGTAGTGGTACGTGACCCAGACGCCGGCCCTCGGCTCGGAGCGGGGCGAGAAGGCGATGCGGCCGAGGCGCGGGTCGACGGCCACCTGATCGCCCTGCGGGCGGTAGGCCCAGCGGGTCAGGTCCGCGGCGACGATCTGATCGAGCGGGACGGGCCGGTCTTCGCCGTCGCGCCAGATGAAGAGGCTCTTGGTCGGCCCGTAGTAATCGGCCGGGCGCTCGTCGAGGGCGCGGCGGCGGATGGGCGCGGGGACGTTCAACTCGTCGGCGACGTGCGTCGGGTCGGGCTCCTCGATCGGCCGGGTGAAGAGCGGGGCGTCGTTGCCGAGGATGCTGAAGGTGTAGAAGTGGCGCGCGCGGTCTAAGCAGAAGGCCGGCGCGCGCGTCACCGAGCGGGCTTTGAGCCGCCAGACGAAGAGGCCGGCGTTGGTGATGGCGTGGCGGCCCGCCGCGTGGCGCGAGTTGAGGCGGCGCACGCCCGCGGTGTGCGCCGCCTCGTCGAACGCCCCCCCGAGGCGATCGAGCGCGTCGCCCCCGCGCAGGTCGAGCGTCCGCGCGCGCGACAGGCGCGGGTGTTTGACGTGCTGCGAGGCGGCGAGCAACTGGTAGAACTCGGCGGCGCGCGCGGGCCAGCCGGCCACGTCGCGCGCGAGCAGTTCGAGGAGGGCGAGCGTGCCCTTGCGGCGTCGGTAGCGCAGCGTGGCGGCGACCTCCCGGCGGGGGATGAGAATCTTGCTGCGGAGCGCCCCGCCCGCGTTCAGGGCCGCCCCCGGCTCCCCGCCCTCGTGCACGGGGCGGTAGCCGATGAGGTCGCCGATGTAGGGCACCACCCAGTCCTCGCAAGTCTCGATGAACCAGTTCTCGTAGAGCTGAGTGATGTCGTCCTCGACGACGTTGACCTGCTCGGCGATGACCTGAAGCAGGGCGCGCAGCGGCTGGCCCGCCTCCGCGTCCTGCCGCCGGTGGAAGACGGGCAGCAGCTCGTAGAGGCGGTCGAGCCTGAGGTCTCTTTCGTCGCGGCCGTCGTTAAAGTCCTGATCGTTCATCCCTTGATCTCCCTGAGAAGGAGCGTGTCGGGCACGAGCGGCGTGAGCACCGCCAACTGCGCGGGGCGTAAGCGCACGGCCGGGTCGAGCGCCGTGGCGTCGACGCGCGCGAGCGAGGCGCGGACGCGCGCGCGCAGGCCGAGGTCGGAGCCGAGGTTGAGCAGGTCGGCGGGCGTGATGCCCTCGGGGATGTTGTCGAAGGTGTCGATGTCCACGTAGAGCACGCCCTCGACCGACTGCGCGGCGGCGACGGCCTCGCTCAGGAGGGCGTCCTGCCCGAGGTCGCGCCGGTCGAAGCCGAAGCGTTCGAGCAGGGCGGCGCGCACCTTCGGCTCGACCGCCTCCCAGAGGTAGTCCGGGTGGACGCGCACGCGCGCGCAGACGACGAGCGTCTTCAGGTAGCGCGTGTCAACCCGGAAGGGCTGCGAGGGGTCGCCGAACCTGCGCAGGGCCTCGCGCAGGTTCTTGTAGAGGTCGGAGTTGTTCGAGATGGGGGCGTCGTCGGCGCCGGCGATGGTGAGGTGGACGAGCTGCCGGCGGCCGTCGGAGAGGCGCGAGGCGCTGGCTTTGGCGACGCCGGCGAAGGTGCGCGCGAAGTCCTCGTAGTCGCGGGCCGAGACGAGGCGGTCGAGCGCCATCACGGCGAGCGGCGCGTTGCGCCGCGCCTCGTCGCGGCTCTCGCGGTCGGCCCCGCCCGTCGCCGGCATCGGGTTGGAGACGCCGCGCACGCCGAGCGGCTTCGTCGTCGGCTGGTTGATTTGCTCGGCCCTGAGGTTGCCGCCCCTGCCGATGCCCGCGCGGTAGGTGGCCTCGATGTTCTCGGCGCCGGTGGGCGGGCGCGCGCCCTCGCTCCCGTTGCCGAAGACGACCGTGGTGACGCCGTCGTCGTCCGTCTTCGTGAAGTAGTTACGGTCGAGCGGCGAGAGCCCGGCGAGGGTCTCCGTCTCGTGCCAGAGCACGCCGTTGACGCGCACGGCGAGCGTGCTCTCGACGCCGGAGGTCGTGGGCGCGGAGACGTAGGTGAGCGGCGACTGGCGCAGGGCGAACGACTGCATGGCGCGGCTCGCGTCGCCGCTGCCGAGCACTTCCGCGCGCGTCTCGCCGTGCGTGGCGCGCGCGACGTTGCCGTAGACGCGCACGGTGTCGCGCTTGTAGCAGTAGGCGAGCGGGCGCGCGAGGTGGAGGGTGGTGTGCGTCCTGTCGCCGGGCAGCTCGGGGTCGTAGGACTGCTCGACGCCGGCCAGCATCACCAGCTCGGCGGC